>NZ_JBEPEL010000065.1:0-40206 GCF_040300825.1 Streptomyces sp. NPDC000229 | reverse complement strand
AAGGCAAGAAACAGTGGCGGGCGCACGTGGCCCGGGTCAAGGCACTCCCGCCGGACTACCAAATCGTTTACAAGGAGATGCAGAAGTACCTGTTCAAGGTCGGACCGGTCAGCCTGTCCGACGGGTCCCTCCTCTCTGGAATCGTCGACTTCTTCGAGGAGGGCGTCGCCGCAGGCAAGGGAGTTGTGGAACTCATCGGTACCGACGTCGCCGCGTTCTGCGACGACCTGATCAAGGACTCTCCCACCTACGCGGATGCCTACCAGGAATCCATTCGCGGGGAGCCCGGCGCGACCGGGAAGTGACAGCCATCGGACCGGTTCGCGACACTGCCGGTTCCAACACGGTGGGGTTTATGGCGTCGTCTGCGTCGGCAGCACGCGCACACTCGCATGTGCACGCCGATCGGCGAGTTGCCGGTGCAGGTGGCTGTTTTCCACCGTGGCCTGGTGCAGCGCACCCACCAGTGCCTCGACATCAGCTTTGAGCTGGGTGATCTCCTTTGCGTCGGCTGCCTAAGCTCCTTGAGCCGCTGGACCTGCTGACGCAGACGCCGCTCGCTGTCCGGCGTCCCTCCCCGGGCCCGAACCTGCTCGTAGAACTCCGCCTTCAGGTCGGTGTGCCGCTGGGTGAGAGCGTTGCAGCACTTATCCACCCCTGCTCGATCCGCTTCAACACGCCAATCAAACGGGGAAGACGACGCCGGCGACCAGTCCGCTACCCGGGAAGCGGTCGCCCTGCAGGACCTGCTGATCTCCGCTCGCCTGACGCGCGGCCTCACCACGGTTGTCGACTCCACCAATGTCGAAGCCCGCGTCCGGCGCGGCCTGGTGCACCACGCCCGGCAGCACGGCCGACCCGCCGCAGCCGTCGTCTTCCTGACCTGCCTGTACACCTGCGAGGCCCGCAACAGTCGACGACCGGCCAACCGACGCGTCCCCTCCCCCGTCCTGCGCCAGCAGCACGAGCAGACCGAGGCCGCCGTGCCGCTGCTCGCCGACGAGGGATTCACCGACATCCGCACTGTCGGCGGCGACCACCGCTGATCCGTCCGCCGCTTCCCGCCCCGCTGTACGCGAAGCCCTGGGGTGAGCTGGACGACAACCACCCCTACCTGGAAGCCTCATCCAACGCGCAGAGAGTGAGAGACACAAAGATGCTGAAGCCCTTGCGGGAGCACCAGGCCGAGGCGGTCGTCGCCACGGTGCGCGAGCTCGAGCTGGCGGCCAGCACGCCGCTGCCGCCGGCAGGCCTGCGGACCCAGGTCATCATGGCTACCGGCAGCGGCAAGACGCTGGTGGCCGTGCACACCGCCGAAGAACTCAACGCCGACCGCGTCCTGGTCCTGGTTCCCTCGCTCGACCTTTTGGAGCAGACCGTCCGAGCCTGGCGCGACGGAGGCCGGCCCGGGCCGTTCTTCGGGGTCTCCTCCCTCAAGTCGGACGAGGTCGGATTCCCCAACACCACCGACGCCGACGAGCTGGTCAAGCTCACTCGCGGGCCCGGCCGCATCACCGTGTTCGCGACCTACGCCTCCCTCGGCCTGGGGTTCCTGGAGAAAGCCCACACGGCGGGCCTGAGGACCTGGAACCTGATCATCGTGGACGAGGCGCACCGGGTTTCCGGCCGGATCGGCAAGCCCTGGGCCGTCGTCCACGACAACACCCGCATCCCCGCCGAACGGCGCCTCCACATGACCGCCACGCCCCGCGTGTGGCAGGCCGGAGAGGCCGATGACGACGAGCCCGGCGGCCGCCGAGGCCCTGGCGAGCTGGTCGCCTCGATGCTGGACGACCCCGAAGGCTTGTTCGGCAGGGTCGCGTTTCACCTCTCGCTGGAAGAAGCGATCGAGCGGGGCATCGTCGCCCCGTACCAGGTGCTGGTCGTTGACGTGCAGGACCCGGCACTGAATTCGGCGCTGCTCACCGCCGGCGACGGCAGCGAAGAGGTACGCGGCAAGCGGCTGGGCGCGCTGCAGGCGGCGACGCTGAAGGTGACGGCGAAGGAAGACCTGCGCCGCGTGCTCTCCTTCCACCAGCGCGTCGCCGAGGCCGAGGCCTTCGCCCTGGGCCTGCCCAGCAAGGCCGGCGAACTGCATGCCGAGGCTCCCGACCTGTACCCGGGCGAGACCGAGGTGTGGGCGGAGTGGCTGCACGGCGAGCACAAGCCCGCCCACCGGCGGAGCGTACTCGGACAGTTCGCCGCCGAGACGACCGACGACAGCACCGAGATCAGGCTGAGGCTGATCTCATCAGTGAAGGTCCTCGGAGAGGGCGTCGACACCCGCGAATGCGACGCCGTCATCTTCTGCGACGTCCGCGGCTCGATGCCCGACCTGGTCCAGGCCGTCGGCCGTGCGCTGCGCATGCACCCCGGCGAAGGGAAGATCGCCACCCTCGTCGTCCCCGCATTCCTCGCCCCCGGCGAGAAGCCGGACGCCATGCTCACCTCCCCCGCGTACAACGGTCTGGCCAAGCTGCTCGCCGCTCTGCGCGCCCACGACGCCCGCATCGAAAAGCTCACCGACCCCGGCAACTCCCGCACCCGCGTCCCCGAGCCCCGCGACGAGACCCCCCACGTCGACGAGGACCTGGACCAGGCCGCCGACGGCAACGAGACACCGGCCGTCAGCCGCCCCGCCAAGGACCTGCTGCGGTTCTCCGCGCCGCGCGACGCACGCCAGCTGGCCGCATTCATCGAGCTGCGCGTGCTCAACCCCGAGCGGGTTCACTGGCGACGCGGCATCCAGGCCGCCCAGCGCTACGCCGCCGAGCACCAGGACCTGCGCGTGCCCTACGGCTACCGCACCCCCGCCGACTGGTCCCCGGCCGACTTCCCCCTGGGTGTGTGGCTCACCGACTGCCGCCGGCACTACAACGCCGGCCGCCTGGACACCGACCGCGTGGCCCAGCTCCAGGCCCTCGGCATGGTGTGGTCACACTTCGACGCCAGCTTCGAAGAGGGCCTGGCCGCAGCTGCCGCCTGGGCCGACGAGCACGAAGTGGGCCTCGCCGCACCCGTGAACGCAGTCGTCGGCGAGTACCCGGTAGGGCGCTGGCTGAAGAACCAGCGGGCGGCCGCGCGCCGGGCCGCCGAGCTCGAACGCTGCCGCGCCGAGGGCCTGCCCGAGCCGCAAGGCGGCGCCGCACCCCTGTCCGACGAGCGGCGCCAGGCGCTGGAGGACATCGACCCCGGCTGGTGTCCGGCCTGGAGCATCGACTGGCAACGCGCGTTCCGGCTCGCCTGGCTGCACATCAAGGCCGGCGGCACTCTGCCCGACAAGGCCGGTGTGGCCATCGCGGACGGAGAGGACCTGGGCAAGTGGGCCGCCGCGCAGCGCGCCGGGTTCACCAAGCTGACCGCGACCCAGCAATGGATGCTCACCAGCATGCTGAACATCACCGCCGCGCCGGCCAAGCGCACCCGGGCCGAGATGTTGGCCCAGAACCTGGCCGCCGCACGGCAGTACCACGAGCGCGAGGGGCACCTGGAAGTCCCTCGCAGCCATACCGAGCACATCAACGGCGAGGCTGTACGGCTAGGTGCCTGGATCAGTCAGCAGCGCGTGAAGGGCGACAAACTGGCGCCCGAGCGGGTGAGGGAACTGTCGTCCCTCGGGATGCGGTGGTCATGATGAACGCCCCGGACGACACCGGCTTGTACGCCGACTATGACGACGAGTGGGACGGAGAGCGCTGGTGAACCCCTACTGGACGATCGTGCAGCAGCGCGCCGTCGACTACAGCCTCGCCCAGTCCCGGCCCGATGCCTCCCTGACGGCCGGCCTGCCGGTGCTCGCCGCGCACGCCGCGGACTTCTCGCCCTTCCACACCCTTCACGTGGCCCAGTTCTGCCTGGCTGTCATCGTCTTCGAGGACTGCCCGGTCCACCTGCGCACCCCTGACGGCGTCCCGGACCTGGACCGCCTGGTCCCCGAGGACGCCGACGCGTTCACCGTCCTGGCCGCCGCCGAAGACCAGCGGGCCCTGTTCGGAAGCGGACTCGCCGAGGAGCTGCGCAACGTCGAGGACCAGGTCGCCGGGACCGGCCGGGCCCGCGCGGCGGTCCGGCGCGTGCTCGAGCAGGTGCCGTACGGAGCGCCGGGCCGGGAGCGGATGCTCGACATCGTGTACGAACTCCGGGACGACCCTCGGGCCATCGCCGGCTTCATCGCACTCACCGCCGCCGCGCTGCGCGAAGTGGCTGCCCAGCAGGGGCCGGCCGACGCGTCGGCCCGGCAGTGACAGCGGTGGCCGCCATGCTGTTGAGCACCGAGACGAGGACAACGAACTGCTGGGAGGCGTACCGATGACGGAGACCGCCGTGGAACCAGAAGAGACCTCGTAAGCCAGGCCTCCGGAAGCAGAGCCGCAGCGGGCCGCACAGATCTGTGCGGCCCGCTGTCATGTCGGCGGTCGGCGCCTTTCGCCGGCCAGTCGTGGCAGGGCAGAGGCCCCGCCGTTGTCACCCGAGCGAGTGGATTTCTCTTCGTGTACGCGGGCGCGGATCTAAAAGAGCAAGCCCAACTAACCCACGTTTACGGGCTCTTGACACCTTTCAGAACGTTCTGTCATGTTCTGTCCGCCTACTTCGAGGCGACCGTGAAAGAGAGGGAAACCCCATGGCACGACGCACCGAGTACGACGAGAGCCAGGCAGCCAAGCGCCTGCGCGTCCCCGCCGCCGCCTTCCGCTGGGCCCGTCACAGCGGCGTCATCCCGGCCCCCGACGCGGGTGCCGGCCAGTGGTCGCGGGCCGCCGTAGAGGCCATGGACCCCGATGTCATCCAAGCCTCGCTCCCCCGCGAGCCGATCTCAGGCGGCGTGGCCGCGGACCGGATCGCCGACGCCCTCGGCACCCCGAACCAGCCCGGCGAGAAGGCGAACGTCGGCACCTTCGTGGTCCACCGCTTCATCGACCGCGGGCTACTGAAGGACCTCACCGCCAATCCCGACGGTGTGCTGCTCAATCCCGACCAGGTGGACGCCGTATGCCAGCGTGAGGACCTGCCGGACCTGGTCGCAGCCGATGCACCGCTCGGCCCCAATCAGGCCGCCGAGCGCCTCGGTGTGCGGCGCACCGACTTCGACCACATGCTGCGCCTGTCCTGGGTGAAGCCCGCCGAATGGCGCGAGGTGCGGTTCGGCACGTCACGGGCCGGCGCAGTCAATGTGCCCATGTTCCGCACCGCCGACATCGACGCCCTGCCCGCCGCCCACCCCGAAGTCGACTGGGAAAAGTTGCAGGCTGTCAGCAAGGGCCAGCGCTCACCGCTCGCCGCCCTGGCGTGAAGCCGACCCCGCACTGGTCGCCACGCAGGGCGGAAACGGTGAAATAGAGCAACCCACCCAAAAAGCGACCCACAGAAAGGCGGCGTAGGCGACCTATCTCCAAGTCGCCGGTATGGCGTGACGCTAGAACCCTTGGCAAGCCGTCAGAGCGCCACACAGGGCATCTCGCCCGCTTTGAACCGGCGTTGAGTGCTCCGTACGGGTGGCCCGCACAGACGAGGGCCCTGCCGCGGCGACGGCAGGACCCTCGTTGCCTCTCAGCCCAAGCGGCGGGCGCCAAGCCGGTGAGGCATCTTTACGGCGTAAAGAGCCGGGGGGTGCGGTCAGGGTGGCGCTGCACTCGTTAAGCTCCAGCCCGAGACTCAATCATCAGCACCACCCCCAGGAGCGGCGAATGGCCGGCGCGCAGAACGACGGACTCTCCGTAGCGGAGCGACGGAGGAGGAAGGAAGAACAGCGCCGAGCAGCCGTCAGCGGCGCCGTTGGCGGCGCTGAGATCGCCATCACCGAGCTCGCGCACAACCCCCGCAACGCTCGCGAGGCCCTCGAGGAGATCGAAGGGCTCGCGGACACGTACGCAACGGTCGGCGTGCTGCAGTCCTGCGCCGTGATCCCCGCGGAAACTTTCCGGGCCGCGTTCCCCGAGCATGAGGACGACATCGGCACGGCCCGCTTCGTCGTCATCGGAGGTAACCGCCGCCTCGCAGCAGCGCGCCACGCGGGCCTCGAGAAGCTGCCGATCCTGGTCAATACCAAGGCTCAAACCCGCCGGGACATTCTCATCGCTGCGGCGACAGAGAACCTGGCCCGGGAAGAACTCAAGCCGCTCGAAGAGCTCGCCACGATCGAGGAACTCAAGGATGTCCTCGGCACGTATGACGCCGTCGCTCAGCAGCTGGGCAAGACCCCTGGCTGGGTCTCGCAGCGTCGCCGGCTCCACAACTTGCAGCCGGAAGTACGAAAGGCGCTGGAGACCCGCGCCGAGGGCATGACTATCGAACTGGCCCGCGACCTTGGAAAAATCAAGGACCGGGAGCAGCAGCTGAAGGCATGGGAGGCCGAGCGCCGCCTGGCCGCTGAGCGCGCTGCCGACCCCACGGCCAAGAAGCAGGACAAGGGCAAAACAGCCAAGAAGAGGGTGCCCGCCCAGGGCGGTTCAGGCGCCGGGACAACCGAGCTGGACCCGCAAGCCAAGGCGAGGCGGGAAGCCTGTGCCATGGCCATCGCCACCGCCGCTGGCGACGCCGCTCGGGCGCACATCATTGCCCTGCAATCCCCTGTTGCTCCGGACGAGGCCGTGGCGCTGGCGTCTCACTGGCTGACCGAGGCTGGCATCGGCGCGTCGGCACTGCACCTTTCTGCCCTGCCCGGCGAGGACGGCACGGAACGGCAACAGCAGGCCGCCCTAGCCCTGTCGCTCGCCCACTGCGAGCTCCACATGACACACACCAACGGCAGCGACACGGCCCACGCCCGTGCATTCGTGGACTGGCTGGCGACGTATGCCGACTACCAGCCCGCCGATGACGACGCGCCCGCCGTGACGGCATAGACCGGAGACGATCGTGACTACTGACCACTTCGCTCTCCCCGAGGACACCGACCGCAAGACCCGCGTCCTGACTTTCACCAACGGTTCCGCTGGCTCTGGGAAGACGACTGCCGCCGCCGCCCTCGGGTACGCGGCCGCGTCACGCGGCAAGAAGGTCTGCATCCTCGGCATGGACAAGCAACGGGACGTCTCGCGCCTCCTCGGCTACGACGACCCCGATGGCGACGAGGAACTGCCCACGCTCCACGACGTCATCGACGATGTGTGCACCCTCGATGAGGCGGCCGTGCCGGCACGCAACACCAAGACCGGCGAACCGATCAAGAACCTGTGGGTCGTGCTGGAGTCCAAGAAGTTGGACACGCTCGAGTTCAAGCTGGCTGGCATGACCGCCCGTGAGCTGTGGCTTTTCCGCCTGCTCCCCCAGCTGCGGGGCCGGTTCGACATCATCGGCATCGACTGCCCGGGTGACGTGAAGCTGGCAACCATAGGGGCACTGATCGCCGGAGACGAGATCGTCGGCTGCACCAAGTCGCAGGAGAAGGAGGCCCGAGGCCTCACCGAGCTCGAGGACAAAATCACCGAGGTCCACGCGGCCTACGGGCACATGGGTATGCGGAACGGTCTGGATTGGGTCGTCATCGGCGAAGGCGTCACCAACAACTCCCAGGGCAAGGTGTACGCCGACATCGAAGCCCAGGTGCGCGAGGCCTACGGCGAACTGGCGGTGAAGCCGACCGTCCGCGACGACGTGAAGGTGCCCGAGGCGTACACGGCTGGGCAGCCGGTGACCCTCTATCACCCCAAGTGCGATGCAGCCGTGGCCTACACCAAGATCGGCCGCCAGATGAAGCTGTACCGCTGACGTCTTTACGGCGTAAAGCAGTCCCCTCCCGGCCCCGCGGCCTTCGCCGCGGGGCCGGAGTTCTTTACGGCGTAAAGCCGCCAGGGGCGTCGCCGCGCCCCTGCCAGTGATCACTTTTCGTTGACGATCGCGCTTCCGCGCTCCCGAACCGGGCCAACCGTCAGCGGAGCGTGAGAGTGTGAAAGCCGCTCAGGCGATGAAGCTGATGTAGGAGGGGCGGCAGCACGTGACCGCGAAGACGACGAAGCCGGTACTCACCCGGGCGCACCGTGTCCTGATCTCCGTGGTGGTCGCCGGCGCGGTCATCATCGCCGCGATCGGGTTCGCCGGTTCGTACGCAGCCGTCCGCGAGCTCGCCGAGCAGAAAGGCTTCGGCGACTTCTCGCTGGTCTTCCCCATCGGCATCGACGCCGGCATCTGTGTCCTGCTCGCCCTCGACCTGCTGCTGACCTGGCTGCGCATCCCCTTCCCGCTGCTGCGCCAGACGGCGTGGCTACTGACCGCCGCGACGATCGCCTTCAACGGCGCGGCCTCCTGGCCCGACCCGCTCGGCGTCGGGATGCACGCCGTCATCCCGATCCTGTTCGTGGTCTCGGTGGAGGCCGCACGGCATGCGATCGGCCGGATCGCCGACATCACCGCCGACAGGCACATGGAGGGTGTGCGTCTCACTCGCTGGCTGCTTTCCCCGCTGCCGACCTTCCTGCTGTGGCGCCGCATGAAGTTGTGGGAGATCCGCTCCTACGAACAGGCGGTGAAACTGGAGCAGCACCGCCTCGTCTACGAGGCGCAGCTGCAGGCCCAGTACGGGCGCCGGTGGCGTCGCAAGGCCCCGGTGGAGGCACTGATGCCGCTGCGGCTCGCCCGATACGGTGTGCCGCTCGCCCAGACCGCCCCGCACGTCCTGGAGGAGGCCGGCCTGGTTCTGAGCACCGCCGTGGCGGTGGAGCGTGCCACCGACGAGGTGGCGACGGAGCTGGTGGCTGGTGAGCACCAGCGGGCGTTGGATGCCGGTCAGAGTGAAGCTGCCGGGCACGGGGACCCCCAGGCCGAGACGCGCGTGCTGGATACCGAGCCAGCAGCACTGCCACAGGACGCCGCCGCAGCCGAACAGGCCGCGGAGCCGGTGGCCGATGACCGGCCAGACGCGCCGGCCGTGACCGACGAGACCGGCGTCCCTACCAGCCCGGCCGAGAGCCCGGAGCGCCAGGCCATCGCCGAGCCGCACCCGTTCTTCGAGCCGTCCACGCCCCAGCCCTTCGCCACGCCGGCAGCCCCGGTCAACGCCGAGCCGTACGTCCGTGAGCCGGTGCCGACGCCGACCGCAGCAATGGCCGACGAGCGCCGGGCCGGTGGGGGAGTGCCTCAGCAGACGTCCCTGGACCTTCCCTCCGCGCGGCTGGCGGAGCCTGCTTCCGCTGAGCAGACCATCCTGGAGTCCACCGTCACCGACACCGGAGCAGCGGCAGCGCGACTGCCTGAGCAGCAGACCGACGAGCCCGATCTGGATCCCGTTCAGCAACAGATTGTGACCGTCGCCGAGTGGCTCATCGAGGCGGAGGAGGCCGGGCAGAAGCTCTCCGGCGCCGAAGTCGCCCGCCGCCTTGGCCTGTCCCCCCGCACCGGCCAGCGTCGCCTCGACAAGGCCACCGAGTATCTGGACGAGCAGCGCCGGCAGCAGGGCCGCGCGCACCTCAGGTCCGTCCGGACCTGACCGAAACCTTCAACGGTGGCCGATGACCGAGCCGGTCATCGGCCACCGGCACGCCTGGGGCGCGCCGGCCATGGCTCGTTCACACGATGGCTGGCGGCCGTGACCGATGGCCGACCGCCCGTGGCCGATTCGGCCAGCCCGTGACCGATGGCCGGTCTCACACTCGTCGGCCATCGGCCATGGCCGATCCGCCGCTCATCGGCCACGCCTACGTCGTGACCGATCCATTCCTGGCGCTGACCCCATCCAGCCTCGGCCCGAACAGGCTTGCCCACCTCCCACTCAGGCTTGCCGAGGGTTGCATGGACCGGTCACAGCGGGCTTGCCGACCACCACGGCAGGCTTGCCCAATCGGCCACGATGGGCTTGCCCGACGCATCGGCAAGCCCATCACCTGCTCTTTTAGTGCGCTGGGCAAGCCTTCGGGCAAGCCGGCTTGAGGAGAGTTCACGGCACGAGATCCGAAAGGAGACGTGCCGTGCACGACGTACAGCACCCCGCCCACACCGCTGGCGGGATCTTTCACCGCCTGGACGCGGACTGGGCAGCGCTGTGCGCCGACGCCGACGTCCAGGCGGCGGTGGCCGACTGGCTGGCGGCCGATCGTCTGGCCGACGACGTCGCCGCCGTGACCGATTCCTGGGTACGTACCATCGGCCCGGCGCAGCTGCTCGCCGCGCTCCGGCCCGGCAATGGCCGCCTGACCGACGACCTGACCGACGCCATACTGCGCGCCCTGCTGCGCCGTGCGGCCGGCCGTGACCGATCGGCCACGCTCGCCGCCCGCATCATCGTCCAGGCGATGATCCCGGCCGCCGTCCGTATGACCCGCGGCCAGGTACGCCCCTTCGGTGGCCGGTCCTTCGACGACGTCGCCGCCGTGACGGTGGCCGCTCTCTTCGAAGTAGCGCGCTCCGGCCGGATCCACACCCGGCCCGGACGGCCCGCCGCGAACCTCGCTCTGGACACGCTTCGTTATGTCTGTGCCGAGCTGGCCGCCGACCGGGAAGCCCGCGGCGAGGACCTGGCGGCCGCCGAGGACCTGCCCGACCGCGCCCCCGGCCCGGCCCGGATGGCCGAGGAAGCAGAGGTCCGTGCCGCCGCCACGGCCGCCGGCCTGACCTCCGCCGGGCCGGCCTGCGAGGCGGAGGCGACCAGCGCCCGCCTGGAGCTGCTCGAGCTCGTCGTGGACGCCATGGAATCCGGCGCCCTCACACCGGCCGACGGCCGAGCCATCGCCTGGCACTACACCGCCGCCGTACCCGACGCCGAGGCCGCTGCCCGGACCGGCACGACGCCGGGCGCCTGGCAGCGCCGCCGATCGCGCGCCGTGGCCCGCCTGGCCGCCTCACTCCAGTTGAGGCCCGCGGCATGACCCCGACTTGTCTCCCGCTCCCGCCCGCCCACAGCCCGATGAGGAGATCCGCATGCCCAAGACGACCAAGGCGCACCTGGACGCCGACGAAGAGCGCGTCACCCGCGCCCAGCGTCTGCTCATCCAACTGGGCGCCGCCCTGGTCTGCCAGCCCTTCGACACCCGCACCCACGACCGGCTGCGCGCCTTCCTCGCTGAAGACGCCGACGACGTCCTGGCCTCCCTCGCTGCGCTGCAGCAGCGCCCGGAAGCAGAGCTGCGCAACCGGATCACGGAGCTGGCCGGTCACAACCTCCTGCCGTTCGGGGGTGCGGCATGAAGCACCTGCTGACCCGCCGCCCCGCCAAGGAAGCCCCCGACCAGCAGCCGGACCTCGAGGAGATGGGGGAGTGGGACATCGACGAGGAACCCCCCGCGCTCGGCGGCTGGTCGACCGGCGCCCAGGCGAACACAGCCGCCATCTTCCGGTGGGCGGCCTGGGGGCTGCTCCTGCTCGGCCCGCTGCTCGGCGTGGCGGCGTACCTGGCCGTTCCGTCGAAAGCGCCCTCGGGTGAGGTGAAGACGGCCCCCGCGGCGCCGGTGGCAACGGGCGGCCAAGGAGCGGCGGGCTTCGCCCAGCTGTTCGTCGCCGACTACATCTCGGCGGGGGAGGGCGACCAGAAAAAGCTCGCCGCCTACTACCCCGCGGCCACGAGTGCCCGCCTCGAAGGGACACCGGGCCGCCGGATGGGTGAGCAGCTGACCGTCGTACGCCTGCGTCAGACCGCCACCGGTGTCTGGGCTGTGACGGTCGCCGCCCGCATCACTGAGAAGGACTCCAAGCCATCGCCGGCCCAGCAGCGTCCGGCCGCTCAGGCGGATGTGAGGACAGGCGGGACGATCCGGTTCTTCCAGGTTCCCGTCGCCAGTGCACCTGTCGGGGGAGGGGCGACCGGCTACACGGCGCTCGCCATGCCGGCTGAAGTCGGCGCTCCGGCACGCATCGAGGCGCCGGACCTCGTGTACGGGCCGATGCGGCCCGCTCTGCCCACCGATCCCCGTACGCAGGCGGTCACGGAATTCCTCACCGCCTACCTCACCGGCACCGGGCAGCTGGACCGCTACCTCGCCCCTGGCACCCAGCTCACGGCCATCACCCCTGCGCCCTACACCGGCGTCGCCGTCGACCAGCTGGCCATCGAGGGCGAGAAGAGTGCCGCGCCCGTCACCACGGTGCCGGGCGACGGCACCCGGCTCCGGCTGCTGGTCGCGCTGCGCGCCACCGGCCACGACACCGTGCGCGTGCCGCTCACCTACGCCCTGACTCTCAAGGCCCGAGCCGGCCGCTGGGAGATCGCCAGCCTCGACGGCGCGCCCGTCCCTGCACCACCGGTTGCCGGCCCCAGCGCCGCTGCCACCCCCACGCCCTGAGAAGGAGAGTCCTCATGCATGAGACCGTCACCCTTGCTGCCGGCTGGATCGACACCGGAACCGGCATTGGGAGCGACATCAAGGACCTGATCTTCAACGTCGCGATCCCCGCGCTGTGCGGAGCGTTCGTGTTCATCGTCGGGGTCAAGACCAAGGCCCCCGGCCCGACGATCATGGCTGTGATCTTCGCCGCCATCGTCTGGGGCGGATCCGCCAACATGGACCAGCTTCAGCAGAAGACGGCCGAAGACATCGTCAAGTACGACGGTGGCGGCGGCGGGCAGCTCACCAACCCGGGGGACCAGTGAGCACCGGCCACACCGAACCCGTCTTCGACGACGAGCTGATCGGCCGCTGCTACACCAAGGCCCGCCGCACCCCGCTGGTCGTCGGGTCCGTCCCTGGCGGCGCCGGCCGCAGCCTGCGCCTGCCCGGAGGCCCGTACACGCTCACCCAGCTGGCCGCGATCGTCGTCACCTTCGTCGTGCTGATCCTCACGCGGCCGCTGTGGGGCGGGCATGGCCTGATGGATGCGGTGGTGCTGCTCGGGCTGCCGTTCGGTGCCGCGTTCGGGCTGCGGCACCTGCACATCGACGGCCGCAACCCCGCCGCCGCCGCAGCCAGCGTCGCCATCATGCTCACCGGCCCCCGCTGGGGCCGACTGCACGGCCGCCCCTACAAGCCGGCCCGCCCCGAGAGCGGCAGCACCGCCGTCACCTTGACCGCCGCCCAGGAACATCCCGCCCCGCCCGCAGTCGGTCAGTCCGCACGACCGGCCGCCCCGGCTGCCTGGACCGACGTACACGCGAGCGGGCCGGTTCCTTCCGGCACGCAGGCGCTGCTTGCCAGCCGCCGCGCGGCCGCGGCGGCACACCGAACCGACCTGGAGTACTGATGCGTCTGCCGATCCGGCATGTCGCCGGCAACCTCATCTTCACCACCCACGGCACCACCTGGGCGATCTGGCGGGTGGCGGCCGCCAACTACTCCCACGCACCGGCCACCGCTAAGAAGCGCCGGCTGAAGGCGCTCGAGGCGCTGTTCAAGTCGCTCAGCGGCGAGCCGATGCTGATGTCGCTGTGCCCGCAGGTCGACCCGGTCGCCGTGGTCCGCGCGATGGTCGCCGACGTCGACCTGAACCGCTCACCGCGCTACGAGCAGCTCGGGCACGCAGTCCTGGACCAGCTGGAGGAGATGGAGCTCACCGGCCGCACCGACTGGCTCGCCCTGCCGCTGCCGCCGCTGTCCCGCAAGGACTCTGTCCTGTCCGCGTTCAGCGCGGCCAAGGCGGAAGTCGCGCTGCAGCTCGGCCTGATGCCCGCCCCCATCACCACAGGCGAGGTCGAGCGGCGCACCCAGCAGGCAGCGCGGATCCAGGCCCAGTGGCCGAGCGGTGTGGCGATGCGGCCGGCCACCGAGGCTGAAATCCTGTGGATCTACGGACACAGCGCCCGCCGCGGACTCGCCGAACCCTTCCTGCCCGACGGCACCGAGCCCGGTGTACGCGGCCGCGGCCGTACGACCGCTGCGCTGGGGGAGCTGCTGCTGGCCGAAGGCGGCGCCGACTTCGACGAGCGCCGTGCCGTGCCGGGCAATCCCTTCGAGCGCCGGTATGTGCAGATCTCCAGCGAGTGGGGCGACTCTTACCAGGCACTGCTCGCGCTCTCCGAGATGCCGGAGGCGTTCGCCCTGCCGGGGGCCGCCTACCTGCAGCAGCTGGACGATCTGGCCTACCCGGTCGACTGGACCGCCCGTCTGGTCATCACGCCCGGGGTGAAGGCGGAAGCCAAGACGCGCAAGCGGGCCCGGCATCTGCGGGCGCAGGCTGCTGAGTATGCGGGCGACCCGGCTGGCCCCCCGGACTCCATCGCCCGTAACACTGCCGACAACGACGAGTACCGCGACCGGCTGACCTCCTCCAAACGAGAGGTGGAGATCCGGGCCATGGTCACGCTCGCCGTCTGGGGTCAGACACCGGACGACGCCCAGGACCGGGCCGCCGCCCTGGCCGCCGACTTCGGCGCCACCGACTACACCTTCGCCCGGCCGGTGGGGGAGCAGACCAACCTGTGGCAGGCCATGCTGCCCGGCTGCCGCACCCCCGGGGTGATGACCGGCTATGCCCAGTACCTGCTTTCCCAGGACTTTGCGATGGCCATGCCCTGGTGCGGATCCCAGCTCGGGGATGAACGCGGCGGACTGTTCGGGCTGCAACTGGCCTCCGGCGGCGCCCGCCCGGTTCTGATCGACCCCGCCCGCGGGCCCAAGCAGAATGCCTCCGCATCGATGGCGTTCATCGGCGAGCTGGGCGCGGGCAAGTCCGTCGGGCTGAAGTCAGCCGTGTACCACGTCCTCGCGCGAGGCCACCAGCCGGGAAAGCCGGGAAGCCGCGGACGTGCCGTCATCGTCGACCGCACCAAGGAAGAGGAGTGGGCCCGCTTCGCCAAGGCCTGCCCCGGCACCACCCAGCTCATCCGCATCGACCAGAACGCCGAAGTCTCCCTCGACCCGCTGCGCCTGTTCGTCGGCGACAGCCCCAAGGTTGCCGCCAGGTTCTGCGAGTCCTTCCTGACCCTCCTGCTCGGCGTGAAGCCGATGGACTTGGAAGGCGTCGCCCTCTCGGAGGCCATCGGAAGCGTCCTGGAGCGGCCCGAGCCCTCCATGCGTCGCCTGATGGAGGAACTTGCCGCCCGCGGCGGCGAAGACACCGCCGCACGCACCCTGGCGCGCAAGCTCAAGGCCGTGGCCCGCAAGGACCTGGCCGCCGTGGTCTTCGACGACACCCTGACAATCGTCGACACCGCCCGCGCCGACAGCGTCGTCTTCCTCGTCAACGCCCTGCAGCTGCCGAAGAAGTCCGAGCTTGCCAGCGAGCACCGCATCGAGCGCCTGGAGTTCGAGAAGGTCCTGGGCCGGGCGCTGATGTACCTGATCGCCGCGGTCGCCCGGGAAACCGTCATGCGCAGCAAGGACGAGTTCGGCGTCGCAGTCTTCGACGAGTGCTGGTGGCTCACCAGCTCGGACGAGGGCTTGGAGCTGCTGCTGGAACTGCTGCGCGATGGCCGCAAGCACAACGCGGCCGGCTACGTCGGCAGCCACGACCCGGACGACATCGGGCCCGCCGACAGCGAGAAGGGCGCCATCATCCGCGGCCTCATCCCGCACCGCTTCATGTTCCGCCAAACCACCCGCCCCCTGGCCGCGCGGGGCCTTGCCTTCCTCGGCGTGGATGAGACAGACCCAGAACTGCTCGACCTGGTCACCTCCGGGCTCTCCCCGCTGGATCTGCCAGACGAAGAACGCCTCGCCCGCGCCGGCGAATGCCTGTACCACGACCTGGTCGGCCGCATCGGCCTGATGAAGGTCCTCATCCCGTTCGATCCCGCCGTCATGCGCGTCATCCACACCACTCCAGCAAGCCACCGGGCCGCGGCATGACACCACGGATCTCTTCGATCAGCAGGCTGCGGTTGCTCGGCCCGGCGCGGCTGCGCCTGGCCGTCCTGATCGCAGCCTTCGCGGCCACCGCCTTCACCCTGCTCACCTCCTTGCCGGCCCAGGCCGAACCCAGCCCTGCCCCTTCGCCGGCAGCGCCCGCCGCACCGGGTCAGCGCACGGCGACACCCGAGGAGCTGGAGGCCCTTGAGCAGTTCCTCAAGGAGCAGACCGAGCGTCTTCCCGAGGCGCAGCGGGAAGCGCGCCTCGAGGCCGAAAAGGAGCGGCTGCGTAAGTACCTGCCGGACGAGGGCGGCGTGCTGGGCGTCTTCAACGTCACCGACGCCAACAACATGCCCATCAGCGCCTACACCGTGAAGTCCGACACCGGCGGCTTCTTCGAGTGGGACCTGGGCATCCAGAACCTGCTCACCGAGTTCTGCTTCATGCTCACCAAGTGGCTCATCGCCTTCGCGTGCTGGTTCATCACCTGGTCCCTGGGATTCGGCCTGGCCAAGCTGCTCATGACACCGGTCATCTCCGTCGCCAACTCACTGCACACCCGCGTGATCATGGAGATGGGCCTGCCCAGTCTCTTCCTCGCTGTGTGTGCCGTCATCTGCGTCGCCCGGATCTTCTTCGGCAACAAGGCTGCCGGTTGGGGCGATGCCGCGCTCTCCCTGCTGCTGGCCGCCCTGACCACCACACTCCTGGCCTCCCCGCCCCAGGCGCTGCTCGGCGAAGAGACCGGAGCACTGGCCATCACCCGCGGCCTGGCTCTGGAGGTCGCTGATGTCATCCTCGACGCCAACCCCGCAGGCAAGCCCGCCCAGCCCGGCGCTGGCGTCGGCCAGAGCGAGGACGGGGACGCCGCACCGGCCACCTCAAGTGCCCTCTCCAGGCCGCTGACCGATGCACTGACCGACGCCTTCATCGTCAAGCCGGCGATGCTGCTCCAGTACGGGCGGACCTTCGAAGGCCAGTGCGCCAAGGAGTACTCGGACACCAAGCTCGCCCAGCTCGCCTACGACCGGCAGATCACCGTCCGTACCAACAAGCTGAAGAAACTCACCGCGTTCGCCGACCGCTTCGCCCTCGGCTTGCCCGTGGCGGGCTGGTACGACCCTCAGATCGACATGACCAAGCAGTGGGCGATCGACCACTTCGGCAACCCGCCCATGGAGGACTTCGAGAAGAATTGCGTCCCCGGTGATGTGGACGCGGCCAAGAAGGCCAGCCTGGACAAGCTCGGCGGCGCGTTCTTCCTGCTGGTCGCCGCCGTCATCGTCGGCGTCCTCATCACCGGGCTTGCCGGCAGCTTCCTCGTCGCCCAGTGCCGCATCGCCTGGGACGCCATCCGCGCCGAACCCGCCCTCATTGCCGGCACCATCCCCGGCGCAGGCCGGGGCTTCCTGTGGGACTGGGCCGCCTCCATCATGCGCCGGCTCGGGGAGATCCTCGTCAGCGTCATCGCCCTGGCAACGTTCATCATCGTCGTGCAGGCCCTCCTCGACCCCGTCCAGGAGGACTGGGGCCGGGAGCTGACCCTGCGGTTCCTGGTCGTGGACGTGGTGTGCATCGCCGCGGTGAAGAAGCGCAAGAAGCTGGCCGCACGCTCCAAGCAGATCGCCGCCGCCTGGCGCGCGAAGATGTCCGCCGGCCGGATCGGCGGCACCCACGGCTCCGCCTTCACCCCGGCCTCCACGCCGGTCGCCAAGAAGCGTCACCTCGCCCGCAACACCGCCCGCGCCCTCGTACGCACCTCACTGGTGGGCGTCTCCCTGGCACAGGGCGATCCGCTCGCAGCTCTCGGATACGCCATGCCACGGACCGTGGGTGCCACCGTGCTGTCCTCCCGCATCAAACGGGGACGTAAGCGCGGTCGTACCCGCCCGTCGGCGCGTCCGTCCGGCCGGCTCCCGCAGCGTCCTCCGAGCCGTCCAGGCGGTTCCGGCAGCCAGTCAGGCACAACCGGCACGCCGCCGAGGCCCACCCATCCGCCGAAGCCTGCTCACCCGCCCAGGCCCTCCCACCCGCCGAAGCCGTCGCACCCGCCCAAGCCCTCCAGGCCACCGCGGCGCCGACAACCGCGAACGGTACGGCCGGCGAACAACCCGGCCCAGGGCGGCGTGGTGCGCCCCTCGTCCGTCCGGCGCACCGGCCAGCAGAGAAAGCCACAGTCCCAGGCCGGCAACCAGCCAGCTGCCTCCGCCCGACAGCAGCGGCTGCGGCAGCGCCTGGACCGCGCCCACCGAGACCCGCGCCGCACACCACCATCGGAAGAGCAAGGAGAGCAGAAGTCGTGACCAAGCGGGCCAAGAGGTGGCTCGGCGGCGGGATCTGCCTGACCGTGGTGGCGATCATCCTGATATCAGCGATCGCCGCGCACGTCACCGGCCTCGCCCAGCGCCAGGCCCAGGCAGCCACCCGTGAGCGCGCTGGCTGCACCCCCAACGGTGCAGCCGGCGCGGGCGGGGACACCGCACAGATCAGCCAGCAGGTCCAAGCCGCCCTCGCAGGCAGTACCGGTGACATCAATGTTCCCGGCCTGTCCAAACCCAGCGAGCAGATCCCCAACGCCAAAGTGATCGTGGCTACCGGCGTCCAGATGCGCATGCCCGCACGCGGGCAGGTCATCGCCCTCGCCACTGCCCTCCAGGAATCGGCACTGATCAACCGTCCTAACGGCGACCGCGACAGCCTCGGCCTCTTCCAGCAGCGCCCCTCCCAAGGGTGGGGGACTCCAGAGCAGATCACGGACCCGGTATACGCCTCCACGAAGTTCTACAACGGGCTCAAGTCCCTCAAGGACTGGGAACACATGCCGCTCACCGTCGCCGCCCAGAAGGTGCAGAAGTCCGGCTTCCCCGACGCGTACGCCAAGCACGAGCCCCTGGCGACCGCCCTGCAACAGGCGATCGCACCTACGCTGGGTGCGGCACCCGCCAGCCAAGGTCTCCCGTCCGCTCAAGGGCCCGCAGCTCCGTGCCCCGCGCAGACACCTGCCACTGACTTCGGTGACATTCCGCCAGGATCCCTCCCGGACAGCTACCAGATCCCCCTCACCGCACCCGTCCAGGCCCGCAATGCGATCCGCTGGGCACTCGGCCAGCTCGGCACCCCCTACCAGTGGGGCGGCACCTGCACCAACCCGCATGGGCCCAACCCGCGGGACCGGTGCGACTGCTCTTCCCTGGTGCAGCGCGCCTACGGAGTCGCTGGCATCGAGATCACCCGCACTACGTATACGCAGATCCACGATGGGCGGGCTGTGCCGACCAACGCCCTGCAACCGGGCGATCTCGTCTTCACCGTCGGCTCCCCGGCACGGCCGGAACACGTGTCGATGTTCATCGGTGACGGCCTGGTCGTCCACGCGCCGCGGCCAGGTCGTGTGGTGGAAGTCGGCAAGCTGTCGACCCACGGCAAGATCCTCCTTGCCCGGCGGATCGTGCCCTGACACACCCGCGGGGAAGGAAGCGTGCCTTGTCACGGACACGGTGATGCGAACGTCCATGAGCCCGTCCACGTCAGCCGCATAACCATCCAGCATTAGTAATGCGACGCATATCTAATCGGCGACAGCAGCGTTAAATAATGTCGGACCGGCAAGTAAATGACATCCCACATAAGTAATGCAGGGAAGCTTGTCCAATAGGTTCGCGTGCTACTGTAATGACTGCGACTCCACCAAAAGGTGTGGGCCCCGCACCTGCCCTTCCAAAGCTCGGCGCGGAGCCCACAACGGCGGAATCCACCAGGTAGCCCACCCTCACAGGTGGGCTACCGGCATTTGCGCAGGTCACGGCCTACAGCTCGCTGATCGCAGACCAGACGTGCCAAGCAAGCTTGACCACGGGCCACAGCACACAGAGCACCGTGCGCCCTCGACGCAGGATCCCCGCCGGCCTAGGTCCCTGTTCGGGATCCGCACCAGCGGTTGCCATTGTTCACCTCCCTTCATTTCAGGCCTGACGAGCCAGGCGCCGGAAAAAGGGGGCATGGTGAACGGTACCGGAGTTCAGCCGCCAGGAAAGTCCACCTGCCAGAATTCCGGGCTAAAGCTGGTAATGTTTTTCCTGTCGGAAGAGGATGGCCCGGAGGCTTAGGTCCGCAGAACTCGCAGGCCAGGCCAGCAACCGGAAAGGCAAGCCTTCGCGTTCGGTGTGCAGGCCTCAGACCGGGCCTGTACCGGCAAGTGATGCAGTTCACACAGGGCTACGAGCGGTCGCACCAACAACAGACCGAACTCCTCCTCGGGCGTTGGCCAGCATGCCTCGCACGCCTGGGTGATGAGTGCGGTCAGGCCGTGACGCCGGATGGCATGGGCGTGTTGAGCTGATCATGCGCAACGTGACCTCGTACGTCCTGGCCGCAGCCGCTCTGACGCTTCCCATCATGCAGGCGCCGGCGGCACAGGCCGCCGTGCCGACTGCTGCCCTGACGCAGTCCTTCAACTCGTGTGGCTACCACCCCACCGAGGCGCTGCGGCTGCGCACAGGTCCGGGGAAGACGTACACGACGATCGGCATGCTGTACCCCGACGACGACGTCACCGCGGACAAGGCCAAGGGCGGCTGGTACCGGGTGAGCCTGCAGGACCGGTCGAAGTCCGGTCTGAAGTCCGGGACGACGGGCTGGGTTGCAAAGTTTGGCCTCAAGCCTCACGTGTGTATGCAGTTGAACTGACCGACCCGCATGTCACCGTTCGCAGAGACCATTGCGTGACGGCGCCTCACGGCTAACGCCTGATCGTTCGAGAGCGACGACCCGGGACAGTGCCGTGAGGGATGGATGCCGCACGACGGCTGGTGCGCGGTCGGTAGGGTGGCGGCCATGCGCACGAAGATCGTTATAGCGGTGGGGGCGCTGGCTCTGCTGACCACTGGCTGCGGAAGTAACAGCGGCTCCGACGACACCACCTCTAAGCCCAAGCCTCCCGTACTGCCGCAGAAGCTGGTCAAACCGGGAGAGTGGAACTACGAACCGGCACCCGGGACGTCACCGGCCTCCGACGCCTCTTTCGCCGACAACGTGGCGTTCGAGCTGCAGCGGAAGACCCTGCAGATGGCCAACGCCCCGGGCAAGACCACCGGCGAGTGCCCGAAGGATCTCGGCTCCAAGAGCGGCACCAAGGTCACCTGCACCACCACCTATGAGGGCGTGAAACTGGTCTGGGACGTCACCATCGGCGAGAAGACCGGCTGGTCCGAGAACGTAGTGGAGTACCAGGCGTTCCCTCGGGACGGTCTCCTGGCCCGCGAAGGTGTCGCACGCATCCTCTTCGGCAACAACTCCGGTCTTGACTACGCGCTGTGCAACAACATCCCCAAGGCGGTCCTGGTGCCCTTCGGAAAGACGAAGTACCAGTGCGAGGAGGTCCTTCAGGGCCGACAGCCGACGGGGTACAACCAAACGGTGCACGTTACGAACACCGGCCCCATGGTCCACTGACCCCCGGGCGTCGCCCTTCTCGCGTCACGCGGGGCGGATGGTAAAGGCGTCGCAAAGTCTCATGGCCGCTGTCTGAACCGCGGGTCTGGCCTGACTTGGTCCAGGTGAAGGGAGTTCTCCCCGAACCATCGACCAGGAGGCCACCGTGAGGACACATCACCACTCCGTCCGACCGACCGGCGGACGACGTGAGCATTAAGGACCTGCTGGAGGCCGACGCCCTCGTTGATGTCGGGAGCTGGGCCGCCGCCGCCCCGTACCTCGCGGCCGCCACGCCTGTCATCTTGGCCCTGTGGACCTGGTGGGCGGTGCGGCGTGCCCGTCTCGTACGGGCAGCACTCGCCGACCGGGTCACCGTGGAGGTCGTTCCCACTTCTACGTTCGACCCGAGCGAGGGGGAAGTGGGCCGCTGGGCACGCCAGCTTGGCCGTGTCCACCATTCCGCCGGTGGCGTCCCGGCCCGCGGCTCGGCCGCCCGGCTGCGCTACAGCGCTAAGGACGGCAAAATGCGCTGCTTCCTCGAGGGCCCGGCCACTGCGGCCGCCGTGCTGGCCATGCCCGGCTTCGCCGAGGTCGAAGTACGCGCCCATCGCGCGCAGAAGGACATCCAGCCGGTCCGCTTTCCCGCGCCGCGCGAGGGGGCAAAGTGACCGCCACCGTCAGCCTGCGCAAGCCCACCGTCAACCCGCGGCCGGCCCGCCGCTCTGTTCAGCGCGTTGAGCTGACCCTGGCCCTGCCCGACCGGAAACCGCTGGCCTTCCTCGGCCTCAACCCGGACCCGCTGCAGCAGCTGGCCGCCGCGATGGCGTCGGTCCGTACGGAGGCAGGCGAGCGCGCCGACGTCCTCCTGGACCTGGTACCGGTCCGGGAAGGTCAGCTCGCCCGGCGGCGCCGGCGGCTGCTGGCCCAGTCCAAGCGCCGGGGGCCCTCCGCGTACGGCGAGCGCCTGACCGGCGGGCTCGGCGGGGGAGGGGTGTGGCACTCGGTCACCGCGGCCTGGTCGGGCGGTAAGACCGCAAGCGGCGGCCGCGTCGAGAGGCTGCCTCGCATGACCGATCTGCGTGACGGCGTGGGAAAGTTCGAGCCCTCGGCCGGCGCGGTGTTCGCAGTCCAGCTGCTGCTGCGTACCGAGGCGGCGCACCCTCAGGCGGCCCTGGCCCGCATGAACCAGCTGCTCGCCGCTTTCTCCGCGACCTCCGGTGAGAACTACTTCAAGCCCCGGCGGCCGCGTACCTGCTGGCGGATCGCCTCGTTCGACAAGCGGTTCACCACCGGTGAGTTCGCACCCCGCAAGCGCCAATGGCTGACCGTCCCGGAGCTCGCCGGCTTCCTCAAGCCACCGACTGTGAAGTGTCGCGCCTCCAGTGTGGTGCGCTCCGGAGGCCTGGTCCCGCCGGCGCCTTCGGAGCTGCCTGTCTACACCGGCCAGCCGGACCTGGTACCGCTCGGCGCCGTCACCTACTCCGACGGCCGCGAGCGGATCGGCGCCGCCCGGGTGAAGGATCTGCTCTTCGGCCTGCAGCTGGGCAAGTCAGGCCACGGCAAAACCGAGGCCGCGCTGGTGCAGTGCATCGCCATGGCCCACTCCGGAGCGGGAACCTGGTTCCTCGACCCGCACGGGGAAGGCTGGGTCCGGGCGAAGCCGTTCCTGGCCCACCCTCACATCGCCTCCCGGGTGTGGGAGATCAACCTCGCATACTGCGAGCCCGACCAGCTGGTCGCTTCCTGGAATCCGCTGTCTATGGAAGGCCGCCCCCTCAGCGCCGTGAAGGACATCGTCCGCTCGGTCACCGAGGGCATCGCCGCAGCCCAGGACTGGGGCGACAACGCCCCGCGCGCCCGCACCATCCTGGCCCGCGCCGCCCAGGCCCTGGCCCTGCTGAATCACCAGGCCGTCCAGGCCGGCCAGCCGGACGCCCAGTGCACCCTGTTCCAGCTGCGGAGCTGGCTGACGGACGAGGAGTGGCGCGAGCCACTGCTGGTGAAGCTGCCGCAGCGGGTGCGCGACTACTGGGAAAAGACGTTCCCGAAGCTGGCAGCAGATGCCGTGCCGACTGTCACCTACGCTATCGACCGGCTCGACACCTCCCCGGCGCTCCAGGCCTTCTTCGGCAGCCCACGCTCGGCGTACGACGTCCGCACGGCGATGGACACCAGCCGCGTCGTCTTCGTCTGCCCGTCCGGATCCGAGGCCGACGCCCTGGTCTCCTGCCTGCTCATCCACGACCTGCACCGCGCCGGCCTGTCCCGCCAGGACACTCCGCGCGAGGACCGCAGGACCTTCTGGGCCTGGGGAGATGAGCTCACCGCCCTGGACTCCTCGTCGAAGGGGTTCCTCGCCGCGATCGCCGAGCAGCTGCGCAAGTACGAGGTGCGGTTCATCGGCATGACGCAGATGGCGCTTCGCCTCTCGGCGATCACCCGGCAGTCGCTGCTGCAGAACCAGTCCCTGCTTTCCACGTGTGCGGCCGACTTCGATGAGGCGGCGTTCGTCGCCCGCCGCTGGAACGGTCACGTCACCCCGGAGACCATCACCGAGCTGCCGAAGTACCACTACGTCATGTCGATCAACCTCAACGGCACCCCCACGAAACCCTTCCGCGTGCGCGGTCTGCCGGTCGAGGAGCTGTTCGCGCACTACGACAACCCTGCCGGTGTGCCGGGCTTGGACAAGGCGATCGACACCAACCTCCGCCGCCGCCCCGTCGGCGAGATCCTCACCGCCCTCGAGGACCTGGACGCCGTCGTGCTCGCCCACCACACCGGCCGCCGCCCCGGCCCCGTCGGCGCCGACGATCCCACCACACGCATCGACTGAAAGGAGAGCGCCGCGATGCCGTACCCGCACACCGGCCCCACTGGCCTTGGCCAGATCGCCCAGCAGGCCGCCCAGGTCCTCTACCAGCACCGACTGATCTCCACCCGCCAGCTGCACCAGCTCATCACTCCCCACCACACCCGCACCGAGTACCTGCGCCGCCAGCTCCACAGCCTTCGGAAAGCCGGCCTCGCCGAGACTGTCGGCCGGCGCGTGACGGGGCAGGTTGAACTGCTGTGGTGGCTCACCGAGAAGGGAGCCAGCGCCGTCGAATCGGTCGGCCTGCTGCCACAGCGCCCGTACCGAATGAGCCCCGAAGCCGCCCTCGGCCCACTGCAGGAACACACCATCGCCACCGTCGACACCGGCCTCGCGTTCGTCGAATGGGCCCGGCGCCTCGGTCACGAATGCGGCCCCCTCGACTGGTCGCCCGAGACCGCCCACTACTACCGCGACGACGCCCGCCCAGGGGAGGAACTCAGCCTCGTCCCCGACGCCGTCCTCAACTACGTCCACACCGACACCAAGGCCAAGCAGCGCACCCTGCTCACCTTCTTCATCGAGGTCGACCGCACCCAGATGACCATCGCGCGCCTCGCGCAGAAACTCCACGCCTACGCCGCCTACCACGACTACACCCCGCCACAGCCCACCGGACGCGGCACCAAGGCCGGCCGGCGCACCACGACCACCCCAGCCTGGCGCTACCGCTACCCGGCCTTCCCGCGCCTGTTGATGATCCTCACCGGCGCCTCCGACGCCCGCCTCGCCCGACGCATCGGCGACCTGCGCAGCCTCGCAGCCAGCGACCCCGCGCTTGCCCACACCGGACTGCGCGCCGGCGTTACCACCCTCGGTCAGCTCGAGCACCGCGGCCCTTTCGCACCCATCTTCATCCCAGTCCTCGGACCGGCCGTACCCACCGACGCCTGGCTGCGCCCTGTCAGCCTCGCTGCGTGACTGCGCACGGCGACGGACAACTTGGAAGAGCGACAGCCATGCGTCCGGGTTCAGGCTCTCAAGCACAGTCGAAGAGGGGACGAAGACCTTTGGCCGGAGGGCGAGCCGCTTCGGTCCCTCAGTAAAGATGCAGGTCAGGGGCTCTTCTTCACTGGGGTAGGGACTGAAGGGACTCTGTTTCGCAGTTTCGGTCTGCGTGCGTGCGCGCGTATGCACGCGTACGTAAGTGCCTTCCTGTAAGCCCTGATGCGTTCATAACTACGAAGTTGGGTCCCTTCAGTCCCTTCGTAGGTGGCTGGATCTCTCTGACCTGCAGAAATTCGGTGAAGACCTGAGGGGGACCGAAGGGGCTGTCCACCTCCAGCACGTTTTCGGCCCCTACCGGGGTGACACCCCCGAATGTGGCCACCCAAGGGACTGAGGGACTGAAGGGACCCAACTTGCGAGAAGTCGTCACGCCTCCCACACCCCAGCTAGCAGGTGCGCTACGCTCGGACGCCTATAGGGAAGTTTCAGTCCCTTCAGTCCCCCTATCCCAGCTCGTCAGGTCTCTGACCAGCCAAGATGCTTAAGGGACTGGAGAAGGGACTGAAAGATGCAGCGGCTACGAGGCTAGACGGACGGGCAGAGAAGCGTGCAGCGCCAGGGCGAGACCTCCCTCGCGGAGACAGTGCCGCATCCCCGGCCGGTGTCCGTCGCGAAGTGGCTAGCGAGCAAGGGATGGCCCGTCCACCCTCTGGCGCCCGGCAGTAAGACGCCCGCAGCCAACTGTGAGAAGTGCAGGATCCGTTCCCACGCCCCCACGGACTGCCCCTGCCACGCGATGGGCATGTGGTGCCACGGGTTCTACAGCGCAACCACGGATTCCGAGCGCATCGACGAGTGGTGGGCCCGCGAGCCTGGTGCCGGCGTAGGAGTGTCCTGCGGACCGGCCCACCTTGTCGTGCTGGACGTCGACGCCCACGCCGAGCAAGTCCCCGACCGCGGCCGCCTCCTGCCGGGCATCCCCATCCCCGAGCAGGTGAACCTCGACGGCCTCGCATCAGGCTTCGACACACTGGCACTGCTGGCCGCCTACCGAGGGCAGGACAACCCCGCCGACGACGACTCCACCCTCCGCGTACGCACCCCTTCCGGAGGACTACACATCTGGTACCGAAACCCCCAGCCAGAAGTCCGCTATCGCTCCTCCACCGGATCCAGCCCGAAAACAGCCCTGGCCTGGCAAGTCGACGTCCGCGCCCATGGCGGGTACATCGTTGCCCCCACCACGCGCACTACGGCAGGCACTTACACACCTGTCGGGGACACACGTGAACCTGCATTGCTGCCCCAGTGGCTCGCGGCCGAACTGCAGCGCACTGGACACATCAAACAGGCACCGCTCACTCCCGCGCCCCGTCGGCGCCCGCTCGGTCGGCCTCGAACCAGCGCTGCGCGCACCCTCCTCCAGCCGCTCCTCGCGGAGGTCTGCGAGTGCGCGGCCCAGCCCTCGGGGACCAGCTTTACCGAGAAGCTGAACCGCGCCGCCTACACTGCCGGCGGCCTTGTTGGCGCTGGTCACCTCCAGCTCGCCGACGCACGTAACCTGCTGGCGGATGCAGCTCACTACGCCCGCCCCCACCAGGCGCGTCGCAACGAGATCATCATCGACGCGGCCCTGTCCGCTGGTGTCAGCCGCCCGTTCCACCCGAAGGACTCGCATGAGTAGCGCCGAGAGCACCCGCTTCGACGCCGCCGCCGCCGCTCAGCAGATGCTCGACCTGGAGGCAGCCGCCCCCGTGCGGGTTCCAGCTCAACACGCCCTCACTGGCCCCCAAGCCGATGCCGGGCTTCTGCCGCCCATGCTCACCGACCGGGGCAACGCCAAGCTGTTCGCACAGCTCTACAGCGACCAGTTCCGCCACGTCGAAGGCCTGGGTTGGTACTGCTGGGACCAGTACCGGTGGAAGCGCGTCGGCGGCGAGAAAGCCGCCTTGTGGGCTGCCGGAGACATGGCCGAGCAGATGCCCGCCACCGATCCCCGCGGCGTCTTCAGCGACCGGGAGATCGCCCAGCATCGTCGCCGCACCATGTCCACGAGCGGCATGAAGGCCCTGCTCCACCAGGCCAAGGCCGCACCCGCCCTCAGTCTCGATCCGGACGTACTCGACGGCGACCCCTACACCCTTTGCACACCAGCCGGGGTCGTCGACCTACGCACCGGATCACTGCACAAACCCGACCCGCTGCGCGACCTGCACTCCCGCGCCACCAATGTTGCCCCGCAAACCATGCCCACCCCCCGGTGGCACAACTTCCTGGACGATACCTTCGGCGATGACACCAAAGGCCGCGAAATGGTGCAATTCCTGCACCTGCTCCTCGGCTACTCCATCACCGGCGACGTCGGCGCCCAGGTGCTGCCCTTCCTCTGGGGCAAGGGCGCGAACGGCAAGTCGGTCCTCCTGGATGTGATGATCCAGATCATGGGGGACTACGCCGACGCCGCCCCGCCCGGTTTCCTCATGGACAAAGGCAACTTCGCCGAACACTCCACCGAGCTGACCGAACTCCACGGCCGCCGCATCTTCGTATGCAGCGAACTCAAGCCGAACGACAAGTTCGACGAGGCTCGCGTCAAGCTGCTCACCGGCGGCGACAAGATCAAAGCCCGCCGTATGCGGCAGGACTACTTCAGCTTCACGCCCACCCACAAGCTCTGGCTTCTCGGCAACCACCAGCCCGAGGTCGGTACCGGCGGCCACGCCTTCTGGCGCCGCATCCGCCTTATCCCCTTCGATCGCGTCGTCCCTGCCGAACGCAAGATCGACAATCTGGCCGCAGAACTCGTCCAGGAAGAAGGACCCGGCATCCTGCACTGGCTCATCCAAGGAGCCATCCGCTACCTGACCACCCGGGACCCCCTCACTGGACCCTCCTCGGTCCGCCTGGCCACCGCCGCCTACGAGACCACAGAAGATCACATCGGCCGTTTCCTCAGCGAGTGCTGCACCAAGCAGACACCCGATACCGGTGACCTGCGCGTAGAACAAGGCCTGCTGTATGCCACCTACGGCGCCTGGTGCAGCTCCGAAGGCATCCGCGCAGACACCGCCCGAGCCTTCGCCAGCCGAATCCGCCAAGAGGTCGGCCTCGCCTCGCCCGCGGAGATGCTCAAGTCCAGCGGCAAGAAGTACTACCCAGGCATCGCCCTGCTCCCCGACGAAGACTCCACCGGGGCTGAGCGAGGGGGCCAACGGGTATGAGACCTCCGAGCAAGCCGCCCCGCGGCACGCCGTCCTACCATGGACACACGGCACCCCGCCGGTCCGCCGGCGTCAACATCAGTACGAACGACAAAACGGCCGACCAGCAAAAGGCCGACCACATCGAGGAGGAGCTGCGTTCATGAGCTCGCTGCTGCACGAGAGCCAGCTCGAACACGAAGCTGCCGTGGTGTGGTTGGAAGACCCCAACAACTTCGACTACGTACGCCAAGCTCTGGACAAGACCGGGCGCCGCACCGGCAAGCCACGTTATGCCCGCGACGGGCGAATGGTCGGCTATGTCGAGCTGGACAAGAACGCCGAGGCGAATCCCGACAGCGGCCTCTTCCAACGCCGCACCTTCTTCTTGCTGCCTCACGACCGGCCCAACGATCCCGAAGGCCTCTACAAGGAAGGCGCACCAGGAGAGGCTGTTGACCCGCGCACCATCCAGCCCCGGAAGGTGGGCGAGAAGACACCACGTTCACAAGGCGAGCGGAAAGCGGAGATAGTCCCCGCCCCCTCTCCCTGAGGTGCGCTCTACGAATCCTCTCCCCGGCCCCGGGCACAAGGCGCGCTGTGAGGTGATCCGGCCGCAGTCGTCCAGTCCACCCGATGAACTGGTGCCCGTGGCCGCCTACCCCTCTTCTTCTGACCGGTCAACGAGCGCCCCCTCTCAGCGCCATCACCAGGGGCATGTCGATGGGCGCTGAAGAGACCGTCTGCCAGGCTGACCACGTCAGACCAGCAAGGTGACTGGGAGATCCGCCCGTGTCCGTCCCGTTCCGCATCCAGTGCTGCCTGTGCCGCAAGAACATCCCACTCGCCCAGGACGTGTACGAGCTGGACGCGGAGTGGCAGCGCCGTTTCCCCGCCATGGCGGGCACCCTCGCCTGCCACAAGTGCGCCTTGCGCACACCGTGGCGCTGCACCGACAGCAACGGCTCCTACGTCGACGGCCACATCCCCGCTGCCATCCGCGCCCTGCTTCGACGCCTGGAACCACGTCTCGCCTCCTGGCACCCACAGCTACTGGGTAGTGCAGAGCCCGTGCTCGGGCCTGCTCCAGGGCGCCGAGGAGTACCTGCGCAAGGCCGCAGCCCGCAAAAGCACTCCCCCCGAGATCGCCGCCACGCTGCGCGCGGTGATCCAGGAGTGGGACGACCAGCACGGTACGACGGCCGCGCCCTGTCAGGGCCTAGCGTTCGATGCGTTGGCCGCGCCGACGAGGTGCTGCTCGTAGGCAGGGCCGACACGCAGAAGACCATGTGGGGTCTGCACCAGCCAGCCGGTTTGAATGAGACGCCCGAGCGCCTGGGCGACAGGCGTGCCGTCCTGCCACCCCAGGAGAACAGCGAGTTCCTGCGGGGTGGGCGGTCGGCCCTTGGCCGCGCAGATCACGGCGACGCTGAAGGCGCCGGCGGCGCGGGCGAAGGCCAGCAGACTGCGCTGCAAAGGTTCACGGCCAGGTGTTCCCAGGGCGTGCTGGCTGGGTTGTGCGGCCTTCTTCGGTGACCACTTCAGCTCCTCCCCTGGGGCAATTCCGTGCTGCGCTCGTCCGTAGTCCATCCAGTAGGCCAGCGTCGGCATCCACGCTGTAGGCACGACCACCGCGCCGTACCCGTACAACTTGCCCATTCCAGTGCGAACGCCCAGGGCTCTGCTCTCGTCGACGAAGGCGGTGTAGCTGACCGTCGGCGGGACAGGCACGTTCACGCCTGGGCTGGCGCCACTCGGCTCTTGACCGTGAGAGGTCTGCTGCCCGCTGTTCACCTGGCGAGAGTCCTTTCTCCGCCGCTTTCCGGATGCTGGCCTGGTCCCATCGCCTGAACGTACGGGCGCGAGGTCCGAAGGCTCCCGGACCCGGTGCTCGACGGCCGCGGCGCAGTGCCCTTGACGATCGCGCTGTCAGAACTGCAGTTCGATGGCCTCGGCGTGGCTCTCGCCGACGATGGTCGATGCGAAGACGGTCGCATGCGGCGGCAGGGGAATCGCAAAGCCCTGGCTGACGATGAAACACGTACCGTTGTTGTCCTGCTTCACCATGAGGTAGAGGGCATCGCCACTCCACCAGGGGAACGCCCCGACGTACGGCTCATGCCGGAAGTCGCCGTCCCACTGCACCGTGCTCCTCACGCGCTTTAGCGCGCCCAGAGCGCCACTGGCCCACTCAAGGCGCTCCTTGCGCTCGCCGATGAGGTACTCCGCCTCGCCTGGATCAGCCAGGGAGCGGGCGGCGGTCGTCGGGAAGAGGTAGCTGCTCAGCGGTGTCATGCCCTCGAGGTTGTCGATGGGCGGGACGCTCACGATGTGCCAGTCGCCAGTGCTCATGACGCGACCCTAGCCGCGCTCGCACGCTGGCACGGCGAGATCTGCGAGGTGGGAGGTTTTCCCGTCATCATGCCTGGGGCAGCGGGCCAAGGCGGTCCCAGGGCGAGGACCCGGGGGCGGCCGGTGCGGGGAGGGACGATCCGCGGGTGGGGCCGCAGGCCTCTGGAGCCGCGAGGAGGTCGGGATACTTGTCGATCCACTGCAAGCCGCGACGGTCGAGTCGCTGCCGGGCCCGGGTGACGGAGACATAGGCGAGTCGGTAGTCGTCCACGGTGTAAGGGCGTGGCATGGGCTGGCCGTCGGGATCGACGTCGTTGGTGGCCTGGGGTTCGAAGTCATCGGCGATCCGTACCGTGGGCCATTCGCGCCCCTTCGCCTTGTGAGCAGTGGAGAGCACGATGTCGGCGTTGGACTCGTCGGTCAACTGACGGACGGCGTGCAGTACCTTTTCGGCGCCGTGGGTGTCGATGATGTCGACCAGCGGCAGTAGATCGCCTCCCATGGGGTCTTCTTCCGCGTATTCCTGGAGTTCGCCCCAGGTCTGGAAGAGGACGAGTTCGGGGTGTGCGCTGCGGCGCCCGGCCTTGAGTTCGCCGGCGGCCCGGGCGAGTTCCTCCAGGGGCTTGGCACTGCCGACCAGGGCGACTTTCCGGTCTTCCTCCAGCAGGCGGAAGGCTTCGGTGATGGTGCCGGCGTTCGTCCGGCACAGGATGGCCTCGGGTTGTTCCACGGGGCCGATCGTGGTCTGGATCGCGGGGTTGCCGCGCAGACGAATGGGCGACCCGGCGGCGTCGAGCCAGCGGTTGGCCTCCTCGGCGAGGGCGGGACCGAAGCGGAAGGACTGGGACAGGATGAGCTGCTGGCCGTCGAAGTTCTTCATGACGTCGCGTGCGCCTCGCCAGCCGTAGATGGCCTGGGCGGAGTCGCCCACCATGATGAGCTGGGCGTGTGATCGCTGGGCGTTGAAGACTTCCTCCAGGACGGGGTTGGTGTCCTGTGCCTCGTCCAGGAGCAGGTAGTCGCCGGGAATGGTGGGGTTGGTCAGTGCCCAGATCTTCAGCGCGTGGTCCGGATCGAACTTGACCTTTCGTCCGGCTGGGTTCTGGATGTCTTCCCAGGCGCGTTGTGCGTAGGGCAGCACGAGCCGGGCGACTTCGGACCGGTAGTCGAAGCTCAGTCCGCGGATGTACGGAAGGTGCTCGGGGAGCAGTTCAGTGTCGGTCGAGTGGCAGAACTTGACCACCATGCCGAGGGTGGCGGAGGACAGTGCCTTGTGCGTCATGACGCGGTCGCCGAACCTCGCCCACGTCGTCTTGGTGATGCCCAGGCGCTCCCCCGCTCGCCAGGCAGGCTCGCGCGGGGCGCCGTAGCGATCCCCGTAGCGTGAGGCGAGTGCTCCCATGGCGATCGAGTGGGGGGTCTTGCAGCGGACGTTGGGAGGGAAGCGTCTTGCTGCGTCCGCGACGACGGTCTTGTTGAAGGCCATGAAGATGCCGCGGCGGCGGTCGGTGAAGGCGACCATCACGAGCGTGGTCGTCTTGCCGGTGCCGGCCCCGGCCTGCAACGCGAAGTGGGCTCCGCTCAGCTTCACCTCGACGGCACGGTCCTGCTCCTCTGTCGGCGGTGGTGTCCGTCGCGGGGCGGGCTTGGCGCTGGGCACCGTTGGGCCTGCGGGCTGCGGAGGGAGCGGTGTGCTCTGCCGGGCCAGGAAGTCCAGGTACTCCTTGGCTAGCGCGATTGCCCGCTCGATCAAGGCCTCCGAAGCGCCGGTTCTGGTGGTGACGCCCAGCTTGAGGTTGAGCCTGCGGTTTACCTCGGCGTGAGGCATCCGGGTTGCCCGGGCGATCTGATTGACCAGGAGCGTGAGCTCCTGCTGCGGAGACTTGGGTGTCTGCGCTGTGTATTTGGCCTTCTTCGTCCTCTTCGCAGGGCCTGCGAAGAGCGCCATCTGATCGGCGTCGTCGGCCTGGGAGGCCTCTCCGCCACGGCGCGGCGGCTTGCGGCTCACCGGTCCTCCTCTCCTCAAGCCACGCGAGCGCAGAGTACACGGGGTGCTACACAGCGTCGATATCATTCAGCTCAGCGTGGTGACCTGCTCGTGGCTGCGCTGGGGTCTTCCGCTGCTCGGGGAGCTTCAGTGGAAGAGCCGGTGTACAGGTCGCCGGCACGTACGCCCCTTCGGCTGCTCTTTCACCAGGAGACGTGGATGGCCAACACGGACCGGACGGTGGAGCCGAGCTCCGCTGAGGCTCGCACTGCCCTGCGGAAGCGTCCCGCAGCCATCTTCGGCGCCAGCCCCATGGACGGCATCGCATGGCCGTGCGGGCTCGGCACACCGCGACGCCGCACTTACAGCAACCAGACGGTGCCTTACGAAGACATGCGCGATGACCGGAAGAGGGCCCAGGAGACCATCACGGCGTGGGCGGAGCGTTACGGTCTGCGCCGCAGCACGAAGGGATGCTGCCCACAGTGGCTTCAACGACGGGTCAGCAGGCGCTGCTCGTCTGGCACGTGTGTGCGATATGACCCTCCCCGGCATGACGCCAGCTGGCTGGACCACATGGTCGCCTGGCTCCACGGCGGCAAACCCGCGGTGCTCACTTCAGCGCCCTATGGAGTGTCGCAGGAGAGCCACGCCCGCCTGTCGTGGTGGACGGAAGCGGACTCCCGCCTGCGGGTGTCTCGGGGTGTCGGTTGGTACGGCTTCCGCACGACGCAGATTGTGATGTGGCGATCCGACATCCTCGGCGTTGTCGAACCAGCCGAACGCCCGGAGCCGTTCTTCTTGCGCGACTAGGCCTAAGACTGTGTCCTATGTGGTGAGGCGGTCGTTGGGCAGGTCATGGGGCGGGGTACGTGGAGTTGGATTGTTCCGGACGGGCTGTGGGAGATCGCCGAGCCGCTGATCCCGCCGTCGAGGGTGCGGCCGCAGGGCGGCGGGACGCAGGACACGCCTGATGAGACGCTGTTCGCCGCGATCATCTACGCCCTGGTCAGCGGCTGCGCCTGGCGGGCCTTGCCGCCCTGCTTCGGGATATCGAAGTCAACCGCCCATCGCCGGTTCCTGATCTGGTCCCGTGCCGGGGTGTGGGGCCGGTTGCACGAGGAGATCCTGCATCGCCTCGACGACGCCGGCCTGCTTGACCTCTCCCGCGCCGTCCTCGACTCCGCCCACGTCAGAGCGAAAAAGGGGGCGAACTCACCGGTCCGAGCCCCGTGGACTGGGGCAAGCCGGGTTCCAAGATGCACGTCCTGTCGGAGGCGAACGGACTGCCCCTCGTCGCCGGCCTCTCGGCCGCCAACACCCACGACAGCCAGGCCCTGAAGCCCATGGTGCTCGGCCACCAAACGAGACACGACCCGCACCCCGGCCGAACTTCAAACCCCAGCGTCTGCACGCCGACAAGACCTACGACATACCTGAACTGCGGAAATGGCTCCGCGGGAAACGCATCGGCGTCCGCATCGCCCGCAAGGGCATCGAGTCGTCAGAACGGCTCGGACGCCGCCGCTGGGTGATCGAGCGCACGATGTCCTGGCTGACCGGCTACCGCCGGCTCAACCACCGCTACGAGCGACACCCCCGCAACTACCTGGCCTTCCTCGGCCTCGCCGCAGCCATCTGCTGCTACAAACGGCTTCTCCGCCTCACCACATAGGACACACGGTCTTACGGGTCCCCGGCCGTTGACACAGTCACAAATGAGCGAGTAGCTCGAGGCCCGCTGGGTCACCGCCCAGGAGTTCACCGGACTGCGCCCCACGTTTGCCGGCGACCGCCCCTTCTTCGACGATGTGCTGCCGACGCGGGGACATCAGGTCCCCGAGGAGCCTGTACAGAACTGACTCCCCACCGCGCTGGCCACTCCGCTCCGGCTACTTCGCCGCTCAGTGTTCGTGCGTCACCTGAGCCAGCAGCTCACGGATCTCCCGCAGGCTCATCCGCGTACCGGGGTCGGAGTCCCGCTCCTCGATCTGCGCGAAGTGTTGTTCGGCCGTGGCCAGGTCGCCGCGGTGCCGGGCCAGTCGGCCGGCGAGGCGGTGGCCGGCGAGGTGGCCCGGGTACTCGGCGAGGATGTCCGCGACGAGTGGCGCGGCCTCCTCGTCGCGCTCCGCCTCGACGAGCAGCTCGGCCAGCTCGGGACGGGGATCGACGCGCCGTTCGAGCGGTCCGCGCGGTGGGTCGAAGTCGCCGGAGCGCTCCACCGCGCGGCGCAGCCACTGTTCGGCCTCCGCGGTGCGTCCGAGCCGGCGCAGCGCCCTGCCGAGGTGGTACGCCGCCTCGGGGATGTCGTTCTCCCACGCCTTCACGAGCCACCGCTCGGCCTCGGCGTACCGCCCCCAGCGCACCATGCTGCGACCGGCCAGGAACGCGGGCCGCGCCAGACCGCCCTCGGCGGCGCGCACATACCAGCGCTCCGCGAACTGCGGGTCCCCGCCCCGCTCTTCGGAGGCCCAGCCGACGCCCCAGGCTGCCCTCGCGTGACCGAGCTCCGCGGCCTTCAGCGTCCAGATGCCGGCGGCCCGCTCGTTCTTCGCGTGGGTGTGGATCCCGGCGATGGTGTACGCAGCCCCCGCGTCCCCGGCTTCGGCGGCCGGCCCGAAGTACGGCACGAGCAGGGTCTCGTCGGCATGGCAGTCCTGCAGCATGCGGCCGAGCTCGAGCAGCGCGCGCGGAGTGCCGGTCTTGCGGTACCAGTCGGCGGCGTCGGGCAGCCGGTAGAGGCGATCGAGTGCATCGGCGTACGCGAAGCACTCCTCGGCACCGCCGGACTCCGCGGCCGCCCGCAACTCGGGCAGGCGCGCCGCGAGTTCGGGGTCGGGCAGTCGGGCGGGGTCGGCGCGAATCGCCGCGATCTCCTCGAGCTGCTCGACGAACATCTTGGGCAGGCCGCCGTACTGATCGTTCTCGTCCTCGGTGTCGCCGGTGAGACGCAGCCATCGCTCGGCCTCGTCCAGCCGCCGCTGCATGATGCCGATCAGACCGAGGTAGAAGCGGGCGTAGTCGTGACCATCGGGTGCTGCGGCCGCCGTCTCGAACCAATGCTCGGCCGTGCGCTGGTCACCGCGCTCGAAGGCCCAGACACCCAGGACGTAGGCCGCGCCCGAGTAGCCGAGCTCGTGCGCCCGTACGGCCAGGGCGCGTGCCTCCTCGATCCGGTCGCTGTCGCGGGCTACCAGGATGGCCTGCTCGACCAGGGCCTGGTGCGAGCCGACCGCCGCGGCTCGCGCGTAGAGAGCCTCCGCCGCGCGGATCGTGCTCGGGTAGTACGTGAACATGCCCGCGTACTCCGGGTCCCGCAGCGGACTCAGCGCCTCGAACGCGGCCTCGGCGTCCCCGTCAGCCTCCGCCCGCGCGAGCCGCTCCTCCCAGAGCTCAAGGTCGTCGACGATGTTCTCGATCACCTGACGGGCCGAGGCCGCCTTGCGGTCACCCAGTTCGGCCGCCTCGTCCAGCTGCGCCTGTGCTTCGGCGAAGGCACCGTGGCGGGCGGCTTTGAGCACCGCGCCGTTGGTGAGGCTCTGGACGTGGCCGAGTGCGGCTCCCCGCGCGTACCACTCCTGTGCTCCGTCCTGGTCGCCGGACTCCTTCAGGAGTGTGGCGAGCCCGAAGGCGCAGCCGCCGTCACGGTCGGCAGCGCTGCGGTACCAGCGCTCGGCTTCGGCGAACTCCCAGCGGTCCTTGTGGCAGATCGCGAGCGTGCGCGCCGCATCTGCGTCCCCGTGCTCGGCGGCCTTGGCCCACCAGGGCAGGGCCTGGTCCATCCGGCCGCTCTTGCCGAGGAATGTGGCGTAGGCGCGGTACGCGCCGTCCTGTCCGGCCTCGGCAGCGGCCGCCAACTCGGCTTCCTGGTCGCGTATGTGCTCATGCGTTTCCCCATGTGTCATTCCGTGATCGTGTCAGGCGGCTACGGCCGCGGCGGATACGGGGGCCGGGGCGTGAAGGACACGTTCCACCTCAACGCGAAGCGCCCCTCCGCCGCCTGCGAGGATGCTGCTCGCGCAGCCGCTGCCGATGCCCCGCCGGCCGGATCCCGGACGCGACGGGAATGGACGCCTTCACCACCGCGTACAGGGCAGCCAAGGAGCAGGCGGTCCGTGTTCGTCGCCGTCGAGCGCCAGGCCTGCGGTGGACTGTGAAGACCGACGCGCTCACCGCACCGCACGGGTGTGGTGTCACTTCCGTGGAAGAGCTCCAGCAGACTCAACCACCGCTACGAGCGTCACCCTCGCAACTACCTGGCCTTTCTCGGCCTCGCCGCAGCCCTCTGCTGCTACAAACGACTCCTCTGCCTCACCACATAGGACACGGTCTAAGGGCTTGCTCAGAAGGGTGGCTCGCCACCGGAAGGTTCCTCCGGCGTCCCCTCTTCCTTAGGCGGTGATGACTGCCACTTCTCGTGAATGCGGGAGCGTCGGCGGACGATGGGGGCGCATTCCCAGCACAGCCACCCGTCCCCTTCCTTGACGTGACTACGGTTCGTACACAAGGCACAGCGCGAGCCCATCGCAACCGGCCTCATCTGGCCGAGCAGCGGGTGGCCCTCTCGCTTACGCTCTCTGGCGATCTTGGGCCGTTCGTACGCGATGAAGTCGCTGTGCCGGAAGGTGTCGAAGAGCACCCACTGTGGCGGGATCACGTTCGGTGTGTTGCCGCCATGGTGAACGGTGCAGCGCTGGTCCCGCCACCGTTTGTAACCATCGGGATAGAGGGCATTAAGGTCGCATACCCACATCTTCTGCCCACCCCACAGAGTCTCCTGTCCTGCCCGGCCGGGCGGGACAGGAATGTCTCGCTGTGTCCACTGACCTTCGTAAAGGTCGTCATCGAGCACCATCTTCTGGCACCGTTCCCCGGTGCTGGAGGAATAGGCGACACAGCGGATCTGGTCGAGCTCTGCTGGCCCGAGCCAGGTCCAGTAGGTATAGGTGATGACGTGGCGCGGGCCCGGTCCTGTCTGGAGAAGCTGCTCGGCAACGTCTTCCTCCGACACATCTTTCCGCGGGGGTGGAACAAAGGCACCCTCGTCGATCCACTTTCTCGTCTTCACCGCGTAATGCCGGCGCAGGCCACGCAGGGCGCGCTCATCGTCGTGGTCAAGCGCTGGGCACACCGCCGGGTGCACGATCCGGCAGCGCTCCGATCCGCCATCACCGAGGTACACCAAGCCGTTGAACACAGACCATCGGTAGCGCTCAGGCAGCAGGCGCGAAGGGAACTCCTGCAACAGCAAGGGCACCCAGGCCTTGGTGTCATATCGCTCGTACCACTCGATCGGATGGTGACAGTAGATGCACAGCCGGGCGCTGTCCTGCCGCAGCGTCTTCGAGGCGCTGGAGCGGTGCAGCCTCATGGTGCGCCGAGAGCCGAAGAACCGACTCGCCTCTTCCTCATCCACCGGGCTGCCATCCCAGTGCCTGTTTCTGAACCCTTATCAGCAGGTCAGAGGCCGCCACTAGGTCACCGGTATGGCCCACCAGTTCGGGCGGCCCGTCTGCACGGCCAAGACGATGAGAGCATCCCGGCGCGTCACGCCGGACCTCCGTCAAGAAAGGGAGACGTCATGCGCCGTCTCAGCCCCGCCCTGTTGGGAGCCGCCGTAGTCGTCGGCATCCTCGCGATTCCGGCCCACGCCGTCCATGCCACCGCAGCACCTACTGCATCCGCGGCTCTTCCTCCTCCCAGAATCTCGCTGCCCGACATTCAGCTGCCCCAGCTGCCCCAGATCCCCAACATGCCCCAGCTGACCCCGATCCCCGGGCCCGGATTTTCCGACTGACCGAGATCAAGCTGCCCGAGACCTAGGTGTGGTCAGTCCTGTTTCTGATCCCTGACCCGCGGGCGCTCGGTCGGCTCTCCTATTGGGCCTGGAACCAAGTTCACCACTGTGAACTTGAGAACGATCAAGCCGCTGGCCTCCTTGATGGGCTCCTGGTTGCGTTGCTGGTCAGCACCGCCACGGCGTTCGCCGCTTTTCTCGCTCGCGTCACGCCAGCCTTTCGTTCCGAGAACGGTCACTGTGACCGTTCCCCGAACGTTTACGCAAAGCGGCCATTTCAGGTTGGAGGCCTCTGACCTGCTGGTGAGGGTTCAGAAACACTGAGCGCCGGGGGCTCACGTGGGAGGGAATCGGCTGCGCGGCCCGTGACTCCGGGGGGAGCTGGCTTCGTTGAGCTGTCCATGCGACGACTGATGATGTGCGCGGCCGCGGTGGCCGCTCTTGCCCTGCCCGCTGCCGGGGCTCCGGCTGCTGCAACGCCGGCGCACCCGCTGGGGGCTGCGCCCGCCGAGTTCAACTCGTGCGGCTACTACCCGACGACGACCGTTCATCTGCGAACGGGCCCGGGCAAGCGGTACACCTCGCTCGGCCTGATCGGTCCGAAGGACGCGGTGAACGCCGAGAGGGAACAGAAGGGCTGGTTCAAGGTGTACCTGACCGACAAGTCCAAGAGCGGTCTCAAGAGCGGCACAGAGGGTTGGGTGGCAAAGCGGCACCTGAAGCCGGCCGTCTGCATGCAGTACTAGCGTCATGGGTGCTGAGAACCTGTTTCCGATCCCGGGGAAAGGCACCGCCGGTACGCCGCGGGTAGGCATCGCCGGGGCATCCCGGTGACCGCCAAGCCAGGGGCCTGAGCCAAAGTGCCCGCGGAGGTTTTGACTCCGCCCGACCCGAAGTCAGGCGGGGGTCGTCGTCCCATTCACGCCGCCTACGGCACCCAGCAGCTGCCCTGCGCTGGCAGCGGCGTCAAGCCCTGTACAGCCGCCTGAAACGGTCCGGCCCTTCACCACGGCAGGCACCTGCCCCGCGCGGAAAGCCACTCAGCGTCTTACGGTGTGCTGTAAGTGATCATGCGGCTTGGATGGGACGAAAGACTGTGCAGCACATGCTGGTGGACATCGATCCCTGCACCGACAACTGCGCCCGCATCCTGGCCGCAGGCGAGCACATCGCCCTCATGATCAGCCCCGGAAATCCCTACTTCTCCGTCTCACGCCTCACGATCCTGTTCCAGTGGGCCGCCCAGGAAATCAAACACGTCGACATCGTGGTGTCCGACCTGCAGATGACAACGGCCACCTACCTCGCCCGGGGGCTGCCGGAAAATGAAGCGGGCAAGAAAGCCCGGGCGGATGTCCGGCAGATGGCCTCGCGTATCCGGCGCGCCCGACAAGCAGCAGGGGACCCCGATCTGCGGGTGAGCGAGTTCGAGGACTGGACGGGCCACCCGGAGTACCGCCGAGCGCGCGCCCACGTCCAGCAGGCCATGCACGACCCCGCCTACCGTGCGCTCTGCCGGCAAGGGACCCGGGACGCCGCCAAAGCCAGAATGCCTGCCGGCTGGGAGCCCACAGAACAGCACATCACCACCGGACTGATCCACACCGAAAAAGCGCTGCCGTTCGCCATCAACGCCGTAGGGATCCTCGGCGCATCACAAGCAGTCACCGCCTACAGCAAACCGGCAGCACAATTCACCTACTTCTTCACTGAAAACTCCGCATTCCGGGCCTTTCCTGGCCAGGGTTACATCGGCGTGCGCGCCCGCGAACAAGAGGCAAAAGGCCCTCTTCGACAGGAGGCAGTGAAGGACGCGCGGAGCGCTTCCAGGACGGGCTGATCCTTTCGGGCTATGCTGCGGCCCGGGAGTCGCCATGGCGGTCCTGGGCCGCGTCGTGCGGTTTTGCGCCCCAGTACGGGAGTCGTTTCGGGGCCGCACATCTGAACAGAATCCCTAACTCAGAATTAGG
>NZ_JBEPEL010000064.1:0-42481 GCF_040300825.1 Streptomyces sp. NPDC000229 | reverse complement strand
GGGCGTAGGGGGACGATCGGCGGCGAGATACGGCCACGAGACCGGCTCGGTGCCCCGCCGACGGCGAGGAGGTGAGCCCGGAGGGGCCCCGACCCGGGCCCACCGGCCCCGGCCGACCGCCCGCGGGCGCCGCACGACCGCACACCGGCCCCGACCCGCCCGCGGGCGCCGCACGGTGCCCCGGGCCGACCCTGGCCCACCGGCCGACCGCCCGGACCGCAGGCGGGCGACCGGCGGGGGCGCCGTCAGGCGGTGGCGGTGGCGCGGGGGCGGGCAGCGCCCGTCATGAGGCCGCCGCGGCGGAGGACGGCGTAGCCGACGCCGATGCCGATGGCGACGGGCCATTCGATGACGTCCGCGACGCCCAGGGCCCCGAGGCCGAGGTAGAGCGGCAGGCCGCCCTTCGCGGGGAGGACCTGGCGGGCGGCCGCCACCGGGAGCATCGCCGCGTTCGCCGCGCCGTTGGCGACCCGGTCGAGGGACGGAACGGTGAAGCTGATCGTGCGGCCTCCCGTGGAGGCCTGGTTCTGGGTGGGGGACGGTGTGGTGCGCTTACGAGGTGCTGAAGATGTGGCCACAGATCTCACATCCATGGATGCGGTATGGGCGGGTTGTCCATATTTCAGGGTATCCATTCCTGGACGGCTGAGACGACGGACCGGAGGAACCAGCCCATGTCACCGTTGCACTTGCTCGGACCCATAGCCTCCGGCGTGACGTACGGGGTGGCCGCCGGGGTGCGCGGCGCAGCCGATGTGGCCGCCCAGCTCATGGGGCTGCCGCAGCGCGGCGTCTGGTGGCGGCCCGGGCGCTGCTACATCGAGGTGCACGGCGTGCACGGCGCGGGCGGCGAACGGGTCGCCCGGCGCGTCGAGCGCGCCCTGGAGGAGCATCCGCGCGTGCTGTGGGCCCGGGTGAACGCGCCGTCCGAGCGGGTGGTGGTGGCCGTGGCCGCACCGCCGCCGTCCGATCGCGAACTGGTCGCCCTCGTCGAGCGCGCGGAAGGGCAGCTCGCCGCCCAGATCGAGGAGTTCGACGAGTGGTGCCCCGAGCCGCACCACCCCAGCGAGGGCCCCAGGACCCGCCAGTCGGTGCCCGCGCTCGCGGCCGACACGGTGGGGCTCGCCCTCGCCTCGGTACGGCAGCTGGCCCCCTGGTTCCGGCTGCCGCCCGAGGTGGCGGCGCTCACGGGGGCCCTCCAGCACCACCCGGACCTGCGCCACCTGGTCGCCGACCTCAGCAGCGTCGAGCAGGCGGAGTCGGTCCTGCCCGTGGTCAGCGCCCTCGCCCAGGGCGTCGCCACACGCGGTGGCGGACTCGCCCTCGACGTACTCGAGAGGGTCGCCCAGTGGCGGGAGGCCACGGCGGAGCGCAAGGCGTGGGCCGACGCCGAGCCGGACCTCGTCCACGGGCCCGAGGACGCCGGGGCCGAGCCCCTCGTCGTGGACCGCGCCGGGCCGACGCCCAAGGACTCGGTGGACCGCTACGCCGAGCGGGCCATGGTCGCGGGCCTGACCGCCGGGGCACTCAGCGTCCCGTTCGCCGGGCCGCGCAAGGGGCTGGCCGTCGCCCTGTCCGCCGTACCGAAGGCCCCGGAGGCGGGCCGCGAGGGCTTCGCCACCCGCCTGGGCCGTGCCCTGGCGATGCGTGGCGTCGTCACCATGGACCGGGGCGCGCTGCGTCGGCTCGGCCAGGTGGACACCGTCGTCCTGGAGGAGGACGCGCTGCGCAGCGACCGGTACGAGCCCGTGGACCTGGAGCTGCTCAGCGGCGCCGACCCCGAGCTGACCGCGGGGCGGCTCTTCGCGCTGTTCGACTCCGACGCGCCCCTGCGGACCGCCCGCGACGACGACGGCTGGGTCCTGGGACCGCTGGACGACCTGGACCTCACCGGCCGCACCGGGCGGCAGGCGGAAGGGCGGCTGCGCCGCCGGGGCGCCGAGAAGACGCTCGGCCTGGCCAAGGGGCGCCGTCTCCAGGCGGTGGCCGGGCTCGCCACGCAGACCGCCCCGGGCGCCGAGGCCGTCGCGGCGGCGGCCCGCCGGGCGGGGGCGCGGGTGGTGCTGGCGACCGACCGGGAGGCCCCGGCGTTCACCTTCGTCGACGCGGTGGTCCCGGGGGGCGGGCGCCTGGTCGCCTCCGTACGCGGCCTCCAGGCCGACGGCGCGGTGATCCTGCTGGTGTCCGGCAACCGGCGGGCGCTGGGCGTGGCCGACTGCGGCGTCGGCGTGCACCGCGAGGGCGAGCCGCCCGCCTGGGGCGCCCACCTCATCGTGGGCGCCGACCTCGAATCGGCGGGGATCATCGTGGACGCCGTCGGCATGGCGGCCCGCGTCGACCGGGACAGCGCCGTGCTCGCGGCCGGCGGCAGCGGCGTCGGCGCCGTGGCCGCCCTCCAGGCGCCGCCCGCCCAGGCGACCGCGCGGGGCATGGCGGCCGGGACCACCGCCGCGGGCGTGGCGTTCACCATGGGCGCCTGGCGTGCCCGGCAGCTCCTGGCCCGTCCCCTCGCCCCGCCGGTGACGACCGTGCCGTGGCACCTGATGCCCACCGACCGGGTCCTGGAGCGGCTGCGTACCGGCTCCGACGGTCTGACCGCCGACGAGGCGGCCGCCCGCACCGGAGGGTCCACCGGCGGCAACGAGCCCGCCCGCCTCACCCTGCCGGCCGCGTTCGTCGAGGAGCTGGCCAATCCCCTGACCCCCGTCCTGGCCGGGGGTGCCGCCCTCGCCGCCGCCGTGGGGTCACGCACCGACGCCATGCTGGTGGCCGCGATCACCGGCGGTTCCGCGCTCATCGGCGGCTTCCAGCGCGTACGGACCGAACGCGCGCTGGAGGAGCTGTTCCGCCGCTCGGCCATCGGCGCCCGTGTACGCCGAGGCGGGCGCGAGCGGCTGGTGACGGCCGGCGACCTGGTGGAGGGCGACATCGTGCTGCTGCGCCCCGAGGACGTCGTGCCGGCGGACTGCCGGCTGCTGGAGGCCGAGGGGCTGGAGGTCGACGAGTCGTCGCTGACCGGCGAGTCCCTCGCCGTCCACAAGGACCCGGCGCCAGTGGTCGCCACCGACATCACCGGCCGCCGCTCGATGGTCTACGAGGGCACCACCGTCTCCTCCGGCCGGGCCGTGGCCGTGGTCGTGGCGACCGGTTCGAGCACCGAGGTCGGGCGGAGCCTCGCCACCGCCCGGCAGGCCGCGCCCGAGACCGGCGTGGAGGCCCGGCTGGCCTCGCTCACCCGGTCCAGCCTGCCCATCGCGATCGGGTCGGCCAGCGCGGTCGCCGCGGCGGGCCTGCTGCACGGACGGCCCCTCGCCGACAACCTCGCCTCCGCCGTGAACCTCGCCGTCGCCTCCGTACCCGAGGGGCTGCCGTTCCTGGTCAACGCCGCCCAGCTGGCCGCCGCCCGGCGCCTGGCGGACGTCGGCGCGCTCGTCCGCAACCCGCGCACCATCGAGGCGCTCGGCCGCGCCGACGTGCTGTGCTTCGACAAGACCGGGACGCTCACGGAGGGCAAGCTGCAACTCGCCGCGGTGAGCGACGGGGAGAGCGCACTGCCGTTGGACCGGCTGGACGGCCGCCGCAAGGACGTCCTCGCCGCCGCGCTGCGGGCCACCCCGCCCGCCCGGCAGGCCGAGCCCATGGCCCACCAGACCGACCGTGCCGTGACGGCCGGGGCGGCGGGCGCCAAGGTGTCGGTACGGCAGGCGGCGGCGCGCTGGCGGCGGCTGGACACGCTGCCGTTCGAGCCGTCCCGCGCCTACCACGCCACGTCCGGGCAGACCGCGCACGGCCTGCTGCTGAGCGTCAAGGGCGCGCCCGAGAACGTCCTGGACCGCTGCGCCCGGCGGCGGACCCCCGACGACCGGGCGGAGGCGCTCGACGACGACGGGCTGGCCCGGCTGAACGCCGAGGCGGAGGAGCTGGCGGGCGCCGGGCGGCGGGTCCTCGCGGTGGCGGAGCGCCGGATGGACCCCGGCGAGGACCTCACCGACGACAGCGTGCGGGACCTGACCTTCCTGGGGTTCGTCACGCTGGCCGACCCGGTCCGGGCGGGCGCCGCGCCCGCGACCGCGCGGCTGCGGGAGGCGGGCGTGCACACCGTGATGCTCACCGGTGACCATCCGGCCACCGCCGACGCCATCGCGTCCACCATCAGCGACGTCACCGACCCGAAGGTCTGCACGGGCGCCGAGCTGGACGAGCTCGACGACGACGAGCTGGACGAGCTGCTGCCGACCGTGGACGTCATCGCCCGGTGCAGCCCGCACCACAAGGTCCGTATCGTCCAGGCGTACCAGCGCATCGGCCGGGTCGTCGCGATGACCGGCGACGGCGCCAACGACGCGCCCGCCATCCGCCTCGCCGACATCGGCATCGCGCTCGGGCGGCGCGGCACCCCGTCCGCGACGGCGGCCGCGGACCTGGTGGTCAGCGACGACCGGCTGGAGACGATCGTGTCGGCGCTGATGGAGGGCCGGGCCATGTGGGCGTCGGTACGGGCCGCGCTGGGCATCCTCATCGGCGGCAACCTCGGCGAGGTCACCTTCAGCGTGCTGGTCTCCACGCTGACCGGCGCGACGCCGCTGAACGCCCGGCAGATCATGCTGGTCAACCTGCTGACCGACCTGGCGCCCTCGCTGGCCATCGCCGTGCGCGAACCGGCCGGCCAGACGGCGAAACGGCTCCTGGCGGAGGGCCCGAGCCGCTCGCTGGGCAGCGCGCTCACCCACGAGATGCTGCTGCGCGGCGCCATCACCGCCACCGGCGCGGGGCTGGCGTGGACCGGTGCCCGCCTGACCGGCCGGAGCAGGCGGGCCGGCACGGTGGCGCTGGCCGCCGTCGTCGGTACGCAGCTGGCGCAGACCCTCGCGACGGGCGGCCTGGACCGGAACGTCCTGGCCGCGAGCCTGGGCTCGGCGGCGGTGCTGGCCGCCGTCATCCAGACCCCGGGCGTCAGCCAGTTCTTCGGCTGCACCCCGCTCGGGCCGGTCGGCTGGGGCATCGCCCTGGGCTCGATCGCCGCGGCGACCCTGCTCGGTACGGCCCTGACGCCGCTGGTCCGCACGATGACGGCCGCGGCGGAGGAGGAGGAACAGGAAGAGGGGCCCGTCCAGGACGAGGTGTCCTGAGGTCAGCGCTTGGCGTGCCGCCCGCGCTGGGCCGGGGGCGTGCCGTCCTCGACGACCGGCTCCTTCTTGCTCTGCGAGCGGGCCCGCAGGTACTCGACCACGATCGGGACGACCGAGATGAGCACGATGAGGATCAGGATCGGCTCGATGTTCTTGTGCACGAATTCGATCTTGCCCAGCGACGCCCCGAGCAGCGTCACGCCGGCGCCCCACAGGACACCGCCGATGACGTTGAAGGTGATGAACGAGCGGTAGTTCATCCGGCTCACACCGGCGATGATCGGCGTGAACGTCCGGACGATCGGTACGAACCTGGCCAGGATCAGCGACTTGGGGCCGTGCTTCTCGAAGAACTCATGGGCCTTCTCCACGTTCTCCTGCTTGAAGAGGCGGGAGTCCGGGCGCTTGAAGAGGGCCGGCCCGACCTTGCGGCCGAAGAGGTAACCCACCTGGTCGCCGATGATCGCGGACAGCACGATCAGCGTGCACACCAGCCACAGCGGGGTGTCGAGCACGCCGGTGGTGACCAGCAGGCCGGTGGTGAACAGCAGTGAGTCACCGGGGAGGAAGAAACCGATCAGCAGTCCGGACTCGGCGAAGACGATGACCAGGACGCCGATGAGGCCGAAGGTCTCGATGAGGTAGTCCGGGTCCAGCCAGCTCGGTCCGAGCGCAAGCGTATTCACGGGTTCCGGGGCTCCTGGGTCGGTGGGCGGGGGATGGCTGCCCAAAGCTATCAACGCTTCCACCCCCCTCCCGGTTCCACGCCCCCTCCGAGCCCGGTTCCCGCCCCCGCGGCGCCCCCGGGGGGGGCCGGGGCCCACCCCCGCGAAGCCCCCACCCCCGGGGGCAGCCGCGCGGGCGGGCGGTCAGGCGCGGCGGGCGGCGTTGGCGTGGATGGCGTCGTGGAGGTGCTCGGCGAGGCCCGGGGCCATGGCGTCGAAGTAGGCCTTGAAACGCTCGTCCGACACGTACATGTCCGCGAGGCACCGGTGGATCTCGTAGGTGCACTCGTAGTGCCACCGGACGATCTGCTGCCGGTGCTCCTCGGCCAGGTCCATCGCCCGCTCGCCGGTCGGCGGCTCGCCGTCCGACATCACGGCCTGGTACCGGGCGCCCCACTCGGCGGCCTCGTCCTTGATGCGCTGCCAGTCGGCCTTGGTGTATTGCGCGGTACGGCGCTGGGACTCCCGGTAGGCCTCGGTGCCGCCCCAGCGCTGCTCGGCCTCTTCGGCGTACTGGTCGGGGTCGTGGTCCCCGAACACTTCGAACTTCTCCTCGGGCGTGAGGTTGATGCCCATCTTCTTCGCCTCCATGGCGTGTTCGACGGCCTCGGCCATCTTCTGCAGTTCGGCGATCCGCGTGGTCAGCAGCTCGTGCTGGCGCCGCAGGTGTTCCCGCGGGTCCGCGTCGGGATCGTCGAGGAGGACCGCGACCTGGTCGAGCGGGAAGCCCAGCTCCCGGTAGAACAGGATCTGCTGCAGCCGGTCGAGGTCGGCGTCGTCGTAACGCCGGTGGCCCGCGTGGCTGCGGCCGCTCGGGGAGAGCAGTCCGATCTCGTCGTAGTGGTGCAGGGTGCGCACCGTGACATGGGCGAAAGCGGCGACCTGTCCCACGGAGTAGCTCATGGCTCTCCGCTCCCTTCTTCTCGGTACGCCCACCAGGCTGGGCCCTCACGCCACGTGAGGTGCAAGCCCTCTTCAGCCTCGCAGGCCGGCCGGGGCGGGCCGTGGCGCCGTGGAAGCACCGCGCGCCCGCGCCCGTCAGTGGCTCAGCCGGCCGAACCTCCGCACCGCCAGCGGGAAGAACACCGCGAGGAGCACCAGCGGCCAGCCCACCGCCAGCAGTTCCGCGTGCCGGGCCGCCCACGACGCTCCCGCGGCCTGGGCGATCTCCGGTGGGCCGACCAGGTGCCGTACCGCCGCCGCGGTCGCCGACAGCGGGTTCCACTCGACCAGCGAGCCCAGCCAGTCCGGCATCGAGCCGGGTGCCGCGAACGCGTTGGACAGGAACGCGAACGGCCAGACGAGGATCTGCACCGCCTGCACCAGTTCCGGCCTGCCCGCCACCATCGCGAGGTGGATGCCGATCCACAGCATCGCGAACCGCAGCAACAGCAGCAGCGCCACGGCCGCCAGGAACGCTCCGGGGCCGCCGTGCGCCCGCCAGCCGACCGCGTACCCGGCGCCGATCATCACCGCCAGGCCGAGCGCCGACTGGAGCATGTCGGCGGCCGAACGCCCGATCAGGACCGCGCCGTTGGCCATCGGCATGGACCGGAAGCGGTCGATCACGCCCTTGTTGAGGTCCTGGGTGACCGCCAGCATGGTGGCTTCGAGGCCGAACGCCATGGTCAGCGCGAACATGCCGGGGATCAGATAGTCGATGTACCGGCCCTCGACGCCGCTCCCGCCACCGATGAGGTAGCCGAACATCAGCAGCATCATCACCGGGAAGGCCAGCCCGATGACGATCTGCGCCGGTTCGCGTGCCCAGTGGGCCAGTTCTCGCCGGGTGATGGTCCACGAGTCGGCCACGGCCCATCCAATCGCGCTCATGCCGCCACCTCCGCCTTCGTACCGCCCGTGAGGTGCAGGAAGACCTCGTCCAGGGTCGGCCGCCGCACCGCGATGTCCTCCGCCTCGATCCCGGCCGCCTCCAGGTCCCGTACGACCCGGGTCAGCGCCGTCATCCTGTCCTCGACCGGGGCGCTGACCAGCCGCCGGTCCTCGTCGACCTCGGCCGTGCCGAGCACCAGCGCGGCCGCGGCGGCCAGGTGCCGTGTGTCGCGGACGACGATGTCGATCCGGTCGCCGCCGACCTTGCCCTTCAGCTCGTCCGCCGTCCCCTCGGCGATGACCCGGCCCCGGTCGACGACCGAGATCCGGTCCGCGAGCTGGTCGGCCTCCTCCAGGTACTGCGTGGTGAGCAGGACGGTCGTGCCGCCGCCCACCAGCGAGCGCACGGAGTTCCACACCTCGGCCCGCCCGCGCGGGTCGAGCCCGGTCGTCGGCTCGTCCAGGAACAGCACTTCCGGCTCGGTGCCGTGCCCGGCACCGATGAGCGAGGCGGCCAGGTCCAGCCGTCGCCGCATGCCGCCGCTGTACTGCTTGACCGCCTTGCGGCCGGTGCCGGCGAGCCCGAACCGCTCCAGCAGCTCGTCCGCCCGCGCGCCCGCCCGCCGTGCCCCCAGGTGGTGCAGCCGGCCGAACATCTCCAGGTTCTGCCGTCCGCTCAGCCCCTCGTCGAGCGCCGCGTGCTGCCCGAGCAGGCCGATCCGCCGCCGTACCTCGTCCGCGTGGGTCCGCACGTCGAACCCGGCTACCCGCACCAGGCCCTCGTCGTGCCGCAGCAGCGTCGCCAGGACCCGTACCGCGGTGGTCTTGCCGGCGCCGTTCGGCCCCAGGACGCCGTGCACCGTACCCCGGCCGACCACCAGGTCCAGCCCGTCAAGGGCTTGTTTGTCGCCGTACCGCTTCCGTGCGCCCTCGACGACGATCGCGTCCGCCATGGATCCCCTCCACCCTCACCCGGTAATCAAACTTGACTACTCGGCGAGAGTACTACCACGGTCGACCACTAGTCAAACTTTTCTAGCTACTGATCGTCCTCGGGATGCGGCGTCCCCGTCGCGTACGGGTTCTCCTGCCCCTCCAGCAGCACACCCACGAAGGGCTCACCCTCCCCCGCGAACGTGTACGCGCCGCCCTCGATCCGCTCGATCAGTCCGCGCGTCCATTCGGCCCCCGCGTCCGCCGAGTGCACCCACATGTTCATGATCTCGCCGATGTGACCGAGCGACTCCGGCCCGTCCTCGGGCGTGTAGTACTCCGTGACGGACGCCCGCCACCGCTCCAGCCCCTCGAGGCGCCGTCCGAGCAGGGCGACGGCCTCCTCCCGGGGCAGGTCGACCATGAAGCCGACACCGGCCGACAGCAGGTCCCTCCGGTCGTACGCCGTCAGCGACTCGCGCAGCAGCGCGAAGTACTCCTCGGTGCCCTTGTCGGTGATCTCGTACTCGGTACGCGGCGGGCCGCCGGCCGTGCTCGGCGCGGTCTCGTACGCGTGCAGCAGTTCCTGCTTGGCCATCTGCTTGAGCGCGTGGTAGATCGAGCCGGGTTTGGCGTTGGACCACTCGTGCGCGCCCCAGAACTCCAGGTCGTTGCGGATCTGGTAGCCGTGCGCCCGCCCGTGCTGGCGCACGGCCCCCAGAACCAGCAGCCGGATCGCCGACATCCCCTCACACACCTTCCTAGTCAACTTTGACCAGGCCAGGGTACGCAGAGGGGGGCTCCGGCGCGCGGCGCGGGTCAGGCCCGTTCCAGCGCGATCAGGTCGAAGGCGCCCTTCCCGTCCAGCGACTCGCGGATGATGTCGGCGTGCCCGGCGTGCCGGGCGATCTCCTCGACCAGGTGCATGCCCAGCCAGCGCATCGAGACGCGGGCGTCCTTGGGGTACCAGGGGGCGTCGGGGAGGGGGAAGGTGTCGTCCAGGCTCGGCACCGTCCGCAGGAACTCCGCCGTCTCCTCGGCCACCGCGTCCCAGAACGCCAGCACGCCCTCCACCGACTCGCCCTCCACCAGCCGGAAGCTGTCCGCCCAGGTCTCCTCGGTGCGCTGCTTCTCGTTGGGCTGCTGCTGCGCCATCCGCAGCCAGCTCAGCTCCGTCTCGGCGACGTGCTTGAGCAGGCCCGAGAGCGACAGCTCGCTGGCGCTGGGGCGGGACGCGGCCTGCTCATCGGTCAGCCCGAGCACCGAACGGCGGACCGCGCCGCGCTGCGCCTCGATGAAGTTCAGCAGCGCGCCGCGCTCGTCGCCGTGAGCCTCTGCGGGAACGTGAGTGACCATGACCTGGTCCGCCTTTCCGGTCGGTGCCTTACGACAACCAACCTACGGACCCTTGCGGTCAGATTCTGTCCTCAACTCGCGCGGCAGGGGCTCTCAGAAGGGAAAACGGCTCCGGCCGTGCTGGATGGAGATCCACTTGTAGGTGGTGAAGGCGTCCACCGTCGCCTCGCCGTTCAGCCGCCCCACGCCGGAGTGCTTCTCACCGCCGAACGGCACGATCGGCTCGTCGTGGACGGTGCCGTCGTTGATGTGGATCATGCCGGTGTGGATGCGCTGGGCGATGCGTACGCCACGCTCGACGTCACCCGTGTGCACGGCGCCGCTGAGCCCGTACGGGGTGTCGTTGGCGATCCGTACCGCCTCGTCCTCCCCGTCGAAGGGGATGAGCATCACGACGGGCCCGAAGATCTCCTGGCCCAGCACCGGGGAGTCGGCGGGCAGGCCGGCCAGCACGGTCGGTGCCACGACGTTGCCCTTTGCGGTGCCGTGTACGAGCGCCGTCGCGCCGGCGTCGACGGTCTGGTCGACGAGCGTGGTCACCGCCTCGGCCTGGGAGGAGTTGATGAGCGGGCCGATGTGGGTGGCGGGGTCGGCGGGGTCACCGGTCTTCAGGGTGCGGACCTTGGCGACGAACTTCTCGGTGAACTCCCGCTCCACCGCCCGGTCCACCAGCACCCGGTTGGCGGCCATGCACACCTGCCCCTGGTGCACGAACCGGCTGAAGACGGCCGCGTCGACCGCGTAGTCGATGTCCGCGTCGTCCAGCACGATGAGGGCGCTGTTGCCGCCCAGCTCCAGGACGGACCGCTTGAAGTTGGCGGCGCAGACCGTGGCGACGTGCCTGCCGACCCGGTCGGATCCGGTGAACGAGATGACCTTGGGCACCGGGTGCTCGATCAGCGCGTCACCGATCTCCGCGATGTCGGTGATCACGACGTTGAGCAGGCCCGCCGGGAGACCGGCGTCCTCGAAGATCTTCGCGACCAGGGCGCCACCGAGGATCGGCGTGTTCTGGTGGGGCTTGAGGACGACCGCGTTGCCGAGGGCGAGCGCCGGGGCGACGGACTTGATCGAGAGCAGGAAGGGGAAGTTGAACGGGCTGATGACGCCGACGACCCCGACCGGCACTCTGTAGAGGCGGTTCTCCTTGCCGTCGACGGGCGAGGGGAGGATACGGCCCTCGGGGCGCAGGGCAAGGTTGACCGCCTCGCGCAGGAACTCCTTGGCCAGGTGCAGCTCGAAGCCGGCCTTGGTCCGCGTACCGCCGAGCTCGGCGATGATCGCCTCGGTGATCTCGGCCTCGCGCTCCTCGATGAGCCGCAGCGCCCGCTCGAAAACGGCGCGGCGCGTGTACGGATTGGTGTCCGCCCACGCGCGCTGGGCCCGCTCGGCCGCCCGGTAGGCCTGGTCTATCTCCTCGACCGTGGCCACGGTTATGGAGGCGAGCTTCTCCTCGTTGTAGGGGTTGAAGTCGATGATGTCCCACGAGCCGCCGCCGGCCCGCCACTCACCGTCTATGTACTGCAGGGCCAGGTCTGTGAAGTAGGACATGCCATCCCTTCCCGAGGGCGCGCGCCGAGGCTCATCCAGGCGTTTGATGGGACGTCATCCTACTGGCGGGTCACGTGAGTTGGAGGAGACCTCGGAGAAGGTCGCGGCTTTCCTCGGGGCCCGGACTGTCCTGATGCAGCCGCTCCATCACCCGCTCGTACTGGGCGACTTCCTCGCGCTTGTCGAGGTAGAGGGCGCTCGTCAGCTGCTCCAGGTAGACGATGTCGGAGAGGTCGGACTCGGGGAACCGCAGCATGGTGAACGCGCCGCTCTCGCCCGCGTGGCCGCCGAAGCTGAAGGGCACGACCTGGAGCGTGACGTTGGGCCGCTCCGAGACCTCGATGAGGTGCTTGAGCTGGTCGCGCATCACATCCCGGTCCCCGTACGGGCGGCGCAGCGCGGCCTCGTCGAGAACGGCGTGGAATCGCGGTGCACGTTCGGAGACGAGGACCTTCTGGCGCTCCAGGCGCAGCGCGACGCGCCGGTCGATCTCGGCCCGCGGGGCGTCCGGCATGCCACGGGTGACGACGGCGTGCGCGTACGCCTCCGTCTGCAACAGGCCGTGCACGAACTGCACTTCGTAGATGCGGATGAGCGAGGCGGCGCCCTCCAGGCCGATGTACGTCTGGAACCAGCCCGGCAGCACATCGCCGTAACTGTGCCACCAGCCCGTGACGTTGGCCTCGCGGGCGAGGCCGAGGAGCGACTCGCGCTCGGTGTCGTCGGTGACGCCGTACAAGGTGAGCAGATCCTCGATGTCCCTCGCCTTGAAGCTCACCCTGCCCAACTCCATACGGCTGATCTTGGATTCGGACGCCCGGATCGAGTAGCCGGCGGCCTCACGGGTGATGCCGCGGGACTCACGCAGCCGCCGCAGCTGCGAACCCAGCAGGATGCGCCGCACCACGGAACCGCTCGATTCACTTGCGGTCACGTCTCCAACCCTCCCCATCGCTGATGTGTACGACGGAGCACCCCCGAGCCCCGAGACGGCGGATTCTGCCACCAAAACGCTTCACCGCGTACTCGCCCGGTTACGGAAAGACGAAGCCTTGACCGAGTCACGCCCCCGCAGGGGCGCTGCCCGTAAAAGTCATGGGGGGAAGATATGGCCAGCAATCGGCACGGGGGTGGACAGGTCGGGCGCGTGCACGTGCATCTGCCCTTGCATCAGGTGGTCCCGTTCGGAACCATGGACCCCGCGCACCTGCGTAGTCGTTCGTGTTGTCGCACCACAGCCGCGAATCCCGGGAGTGCCTCGCATGGGGACGAATGGATCGACCATGCTCGAGCCTTTAAGGCAGGGGCTTCCGCCGATCGACGCCGCTTCCGTCTCCAGTTCCGCCTCGTGCGCACTGCCCGCCCGCTTCGAAGCGGTGCGCGGCGCCCGGAAGTTCACCAGCACCACGCTCGCCCAGTGGGACCTCACCGACCGGTTCGACGATGTGGCGCTGGTGGTGTCCGAACTCGTCACCAACGCGCTCCGGCACGCCCTGCCCGCCGACACGCCCCGCGAGGCCCCGCACGACCCGCCCGTACGGCTGCACCTGATGCGCTGGGCGAGCCGGCTGGTGTGCGCGGTGCGCGACCCCAGCCCGGACAGCCCCGCGACGCGCGAGTCGGAGGAGGACTTCGCGGCCGAGTCGGGCCGCGGGCTGTTCCTGGTCGAGTCCTTCAGCGACAGCTGGGGCTGGCACCCGCTGGCCGGCACGCTGCACGGCAAGGTGGTCTGGGCGCTGTTCCGCCTCTCGGAGACGCCGCAGAAGCCGTAGACCCCGCCGGACACCGTCGAGGCGCCGCCCCCGGGCGGCGCCTCGACGCCGCGCACCGGGGGCCGACGGGCCTCAGCCGGCTATCAGGTGGTCGAACTCGCCGTCCTTGACGCCCAGCAGCAGGGCCTCGATCTCGGCCGGGGTGTAGACCAGCGCCGGGCCGTCCGGGTGGCGCGAGTTGCGTACGGCGACATGCCCGCCGGGCAGTTTGGCGAACTCCACGCACGAACCCTGCGAGTTGCTGTGCCTGCTCTTCTGCCATACGACGCCGTGAAGCTCCGTGGCCGCCATGCCGTTGTACACGTGGTGCACAGGACGCTCCCCGAGATACATGATGCAGGTGTCAACTATCGGGATCATAGCGGTGATTTCCCGTGCAGGCGCGCGTGCAGATGCACGTGCACAGCGGGTGTCCCCGTGGTGACAAGAGCGCTGCTACTCCCCCGTACGCCCATAGAGACGTCTGAGGGGCCGTAATGGCTCCCTCCTTCCTCCACGGCATACGAAAAGGCCCTCCTACAAGGAGGGCCTTTTCGTCGGATGCGCGTACCCGAGGAACGTCAGCGCGCAGACGACGAGTACGGCAGCAGTGCCATCTCCCGCGCGTTCTTGATCGCGCGGGCCAGCTGCCGCTGCTGCTGGGCGGATACACGGGTCACGCGCCGGCTGCGGATCTTGCCGCGGTCGGAGATGAACTTCCGCAGCAGGTCGGTGTCCTTGTAGTCGATGTACGTGATGCCGTCGCGGTCCAGCGGGTTGGGGCGGGCCTTGGCGGGCTTACGGTCGGCCGAGCGGCGGGGGGACATGGGGTCAGACCTCCAGGAGGGCGTCGAAGGCGGGCGGGAGCCGTTTCCAGGCCTCGCGGCCGGCGGCGTACTCCGCGTCGGTGAGCAGGCAGGAGTCGAGGAGTTCGGCGAGCCCCTCACGGTCCAGGCCGGGCGAGGTGAAGACCAGGTGCTGGCAGCAGTCCCCGTGCTCGGGGTCCCAGTCCAGCGCGGCCGCCGCACGGCGCACCGGCGGCACCATCTCCCAGGCGGCGTCCGGCAGCGAGGCGAGCCACGGCCCGGCGGGCTCGACGCACAGGGCGCCGCCCGCCGCGTCCCACGCCAGCAGCGTGTCCGGCCGGTCGGCCAGCCAGAACCGCCCCCGGCTGCGCGCCGCCGCACAGCACAGGTCCTCCAGCGCCGCGTACAGCCGCTCCGGGTGGAACGGGCGGCGCCGGTGCCACACGTACGTACCGACGCCGTGCGCCTCCGCCTCCTGAGGCAGCAGCGCACAGGCCGGGTGCTGGGCGGCCGCCGCGGCCTCCACGTCGAACCCGGCCAGCGCGGCGGCGGCCAGGTCCCCGTCCGGCACCGGCACCCGGCGGGCCGTCGGGTGGAGCTGGGCGAGCAGCGCGCGGTCCTCGTCGTCCGCGTCGGGACTGTCCAGGACGGCGAGCACGGGGGCGTACTCCAGCTGGCGGGCCCAGGTGTCGGCGACCGTGCGCTGGTCGGTGGCGGCCGCGGCCAGCCCCGCCTCCATCAGGTCGTCGCCGTTGCCCAGGTACGGCAGCAGCAGTGCCGGGTCGACGGCCGTGATCACGGACGTGACGGTGAGCCCGGCCGCCGCGACGACCTCGGCCATCGCCTTGGGCTCGACCGAGTCCCACAGCTCGACCACCGCGAGCCGCGTCAGTCCGGCGTCGGCCAGCCGTTCCAGCTCGGGCACCAGGTCCTCACGCAGCGCGCAGCACGCGCAGTCGTTGACCAGCGGCGCCTCGTCCGTGGACAGGACGCCGGTCGCGTCACGCACCGTCCGCACGACCGTCCCCTCGGGGGCCGTCGACAGGTCGTGGTGGAGCGCCACGCTGCCGGGGACGGTGGCGAGCAGCCGCTCCACGGCGGCCGCGCGGGCGTCGGAGTGCAGCCCGCCGACGAGGGCGACGGACAGCATCAGCGGGCCTCGCTCCGGGCCTGGGACCCGTACCGCTTCTGGAACTTCTCCACGCGCCCGGCCGTGTCCAGCACGCGCGCCTGGCCCGTGTAGAAGGGGTGGCTCGCGGACGAGATCTCGACGTCGATGACGGGGTACGTGTTGCCGTCCTCCCACTCGACCGTCTTGTCGCTGGTCGCGGTGGAGCGGGTCAGGAAGGCGAAGCCGCCCGCCTTGTCACGGAAGACGACGGGCTCGTACGGGGGGTGGATGCCCTGCTTCATCGGTCAGCGCTCCTCTCGGAAGTCGACGTGGCGTCCGACGACCGGGTCGTACTTGCGCAGCGTCATGCGGTCGGGGTTGTTACGGCGGTTCTTGCGGGTCACGTAGGTGTAGCCGGTGCCGGCGGTGGACCGGAGCTTGATGACCGGTCGGAGTTCGTTGCGGGCCATGGGGGTAGAGTAAATGGAAATGGTTTCCATTACCAAGACAGTGTCCAGAGAGGTAGGTCACCCTTGTCCGCCCACTGCCAGCTGACCGGCGCCCAGCCGGGCTTCGGCAACCGCATCTCGCACTCGCACCGGCGTACGTCCCGGCGCTTTGACCCCAACATCCAGCGCAAGCGCTACCGGCTGGCGAGCGAGGGCCGGTACGTCCGGCTCACCCTCTCCACCAAGGGCATCAAGACCGTCGACTCGATCGGGATCGAGGCCGCCGTGGCCCGGATCCGCGCCCGGGGAGTGAAGGTCTGATGGCCAAGAAGAGCAAGATCGCCCGCAATGAGCGGCGCAAGGAGGTCGTCGAGCGGTACGCGGCCCGCCGCGCCGAGCTGAAGGAACTCATCCGGCACCCCGGCACCCCTCAGGCCGAGCGGCTCGCCGCCCAGGCCGAACTGCGCCGCCAGCCGCGCGACGCCAGCCCCACGCGCGTACGCAACCGCGACAGCGTGGACGGCCGCCCGCGCGGACACCTGCGGAGGTTCGGGCTCTCGCGGGTGAACGTGCGACAGCAGGCGCACGCCGGTTTCCTGCCCGGGGTCACCAAGTCGTCCTGGTAGCAGGCCTTACCGGCTGGTAGCTTGGCGCGCGTTTCCGGCACCGACGTTGGGGAGACGTGGCGTGAACGCGCTCAGGCTCGTACGTACCGGGTTCGTCGCGGCGGCGGGTGTCACCGCCGTGCTCGCGCTGGCCGGCTGCGGCGGCGGCCGCGACCAGCGACCCTCCGGCGGACCCGGCGAAGCCGGGACGCCGCTCAGCAGCCCCACCCCGTCCCCGACCGCCTCCCCCGTCACCTCCGGCGAGGCGGAGGGGTCCTGGGTGGGGCTCACGGACGGCAAGCCCGTCAGCGTCACCATCAGCAAGGGCCACGCCGTGGCGCTGGCCGACGCGCACGTCTGCCAGGGCACCGCCCGGGGCACGAACCCCGTCACACTCACCCTGACCTGCGGCGACGGATACACCGCCCGCACGGAGGGCTCCGCGAGGACCGACAAGGGCAAGCTGGTCGTCACCTGGACCGGCGGCACGAAGGACACGCTCCGCAGGGCGGACACGCCCTAGGTGTACTGACCCGGAGCGTTGTTCACGCGGCTGACGGGCTTTGCGGGCACTGGGAGGGTTCGCCCCTACTGGGGCAGCCGCCCCTGCTCAGGGCCACGCGCACGCCCGTGGTCCGTCCGCGCCCGGTCCGCCGCCGCCGTGCCGTGGTGCCAGCCCGCCTCGTCGGTGGCGCCCCGCACCCTGGTGGTGGTCGTTTCGGGGAACATCCGGTCCGCCCGGGCCGTGACCGCCACGTCCCGTGCCGCGAGGACCGGCAGCAGGGTCGGTTCCTCGGCGGTGACCCGGCGGGAGGTGGACGCGAGCCGGTCGCCGAGCCGGTGGGCGTACGCCAGCAGGAACGACTGGCGGAACGTCTTCGTACGCTTCCGTCCGCCCTTCCGCTGTTCCGCCTCCGCCTTGGTCATCGCACCCGTCCCCTGGACCAGCAGCGAGGTGTACAGCAGCTCGACGACCTCCAGGTCCGGCTCGAAGCCGACGACGGTCGAGAAGCCGAACGCCTCGTTCCACACCGCCCGGCAGCGGTTCGCCGACGCCACCGCGTCCAGCAGGATCGCCTTGGCCGTCTCGTACGGCGCGTCGACGCCGACCCGTACCGCCCCCGGCTCCTCAGCGCTGTGCGTGCGCGCCGCCAGAGCGGCCTCGTCCAGGCTGTACCGCGCCATCAGCTCCTGCGCCTTCGCGGTGAGCGCCTCGGCCTCCTCCGGGTAGTCGGTCGCCTCCGCCTTGGCGAGCAGCGCCCGGATCCGGGCCAGCATGCGGGGCTCGCCGTGCACGGGCGCGGCGTGCAGGGGCGACGTGCCCGGCGCGGGGCCAACCGGCTCGATCGCGGGCAGCCGGGCGAGCAGCCGGTACAGCTCCAGCACGGCCGTGGCGTACGAGAAACGGTCCGCGCGCCAGTCGGTGTCGCCGAGCTCCGCGAGCTGCGCGGCCCACCGGGGCGGCAGGTGCTCATAACGGCCCGTCTCGGCGACGATCAGTCCCGCCACCAGCCGTACGTGGTGCTCGTCCAGGTCACGGCGTACGAGCCGGAGGACATCGGCCGGCTGCCAGCCGCGCTGCCACGCCCGGCGCAGGAACTCCTCGCCCCGGCGGACCAGTTCCGGGTCGGCGGCGGGGTCGGCGGCCAGGAGGGAGGCACCGGTGTCGAGGGCGGTGTCGTCCTCCGCGTACAGAGCGGCGGCGAACGCCCGCTCCACGACACCTGCCTCCGAGTGCCCCGCTGACATGGTCCCCGCCTCCTCGCGCGTACGCCGCTTCCGGTGTCCATGGTCGCAGGGGGCAGGGACGGCCCCACCCCCGAAGACACCTGCCGGCAGTCCGCGCCGGGTCCTTCACGTCCGGGTCCGGCAGGCCGACGCTGCTCCGGTGCGCGGCCGGCCTCGACCGGCAACGGGCGGGCGCGTCGAGGTCGACGGGGTGGACCCGGGCGGGCTGAGCAAGCGGCGGCTGACGCTGCTGCGGCGTGACCACGGGGCGAACGCCCTCACCGAGCCGGGCGTCGGCTCGCGCGGCGAGGCGGCCGCGGTCTGCCACGCGGCGGCGTAGCTCCGGCCGATTGTCAGTGCCGGGTGCCAGACTCGCATGCGTGAGCGAACGCTGGGTGGTGGACGGCACCGAGGGCGGTGGAGCGCGGCTCGTCCCCCTCGGTGGGGACGGCCTGCCCGCCGGCCCCGTGCTGACCGAGCCCGACCTCGTGGAGGCGGTGCGGTCACGGCCGGAGGTCGGCCGGTGGGTGTGGCGGTCCACCGGTGCGGTCTATCCGCGGCTCCTGGCAGCCGGTGTCCGGGTCGAGCGGTGTTACGACATCGAGGACGCCGAGCAGCTGCTGCTCGGACACGAGGGACGCCTGGGTGAGCCCCGCTCCGCGGCGGCGGCCTGGGCACGGTTGCACGACCGTCCCGTACCGCCGGATCCGCCGCTCAGGGCGGCCGAGCCGGGCGCGCAGTCGTCGCTCTTCGAGCCCGAGCCCTCGACGGACCTCCCCTTCGAGGCCCTCCTGGAGGTGTACGCGGACCAGCACCGAAGACACGCGGCCGCCGAGCATCCCGGGCGGATGCGGCTGCTGACCGCGGCCGAGTCCGCCGGGATGCTGGTGGCCGCCGAGATGCACCGGGCCGGGCTGCCGTGGCGGGCGGACGTCCACCGCGCGGTGCTGCACGAGCTGCTGGGCGAGCGGTACGCGGGCGGGGGCGAGCCGCGCCGCCTGGCGGAGCTGGCGGACGAGGTGTCGGCGGCCTTCGGGCGTCGCGTCCGCCCGGACCTGCCGGCGGACGTGGTGAAGGCGTTCGCCCAGGCGGGCATCAAGGTGCGCTCGACGCGCCGCTGGGAGCTCGCCGGGATCGACCACCCGGCGGTCGAGCCGCTCATCGCCTACAAGAAGCTGTACCGGATCTGGACGGCGCACGGCTGGAGCTGGCTCCAGGACTGGGTGCGGGACGGGCGTTTCCGGCCGGAGTACCTCCCGGGTGGCACGGTCAGCGGGCGCTGGACGACCAATGGCGGGGGCGCCCTTCAGATCCCGAAGGTCATACGGCGGGCGGTCGTCGCGGACGACGGCTGGCGGCTCGTCGTCGCGGACGCGGACCAGATGGAACCCCGGGTGCTGGCGGCGATCTCCCGGGACCCGGGGCTGATGGAGGTCGCGGGCCACCAGGACGACCTGTACACACGCCTGTCCGACCGGGCCTTCTCCGGCGACCGCGAGCACGCGAAGCTGGCGCTGCTCGGCGCGGTCTACGGGCAGACCAGCGGGGACGGCCTGAAGAACCTGGCGGCCCTGCGCCGCCGGTTCCCCCGGGCGGTGGCCTATGTCGACGACGCGGCGAAGGCGGGTGAGGAGGGGCGGCTGGTGCGCACCTGGCTCGGCCGGACGAGCCCGCGCGCGGCGGGTGCGGCGGAGGCCGACGAGGCGGGGATCCCCCAGGAAGGCGCGGAAGAACCGCTGTCGGACGGGGAGTTCACCCCGGGGTACGCCTCGGTGAACGCCCGTGCGCGGGGCCGGTTCACCCGGAACTTCGTCGTGCAGGGCAGCGCCGCCGACTGGGCGCTGCTGATGCTGGCGGCGCTGCGGCAGGCACTGGCGGGGATGCGGGCGGAGCTGGTCTTCTTCCAGCACGACGAGGTGATCGTGCACTGTCCCGCCGCCGAGGCCCCGGCGGTCGCCGAGGCGATCCGCACGGCCGGTGACACGGCCGGACGGATCGCCTTCGGGGAGACCCCGGTGCGGTTCCCCTTCACGACGGCGACGGTGGAGCGCTACTCCGACGCGAAGTGACGGCTGCCCAGGGCGTCAGCGGGCCACGAGCCAGGTCCGACTGAGGGCGATGGCCTTCAGCTCCTCCATGGTGATCAGGGGCTCGGCGCCCCGCTTGGCCGACGTGGGCGTGGGGGCGTTGTAGGCGGACACCGCCATGCGGAGGCCGTTCACCCGCAACGCGTCGGCACGCCATCGGACGACACCCGGCTCCTGGGCCGGGACCCGTTGGGTGCCCACCTTCGTACCGTCCGACAGGGTCTCGCTCCAGAACTCCTTGTCGCCCGCGACCCTGACCGCCTCGATGTAGGTCACGCCTCCGTTGCCGTCGGTCACCACGACATGGCCCTCGGCGCCGTTGCCGCCCTCGGAGGACACGTTGAGGCGCTCGGGCAGCAGGGACTTCAGGATGGGCAGGATGTCGCCCGGTTCCGCGGCGGATCCCGGCTTGACCGTCCCGAAGGTGTTCGGCTCTCCCGCCGGGGTGAAGGAGGCGTCGACGAACATCCCCAGGTGCCGCAGCTTGCCCGGGTTCATGCGCGGGTTGCGGCCCTTGGGCGACACCGCCCCGGCAACCTGCACGTTCTGGGTCGCGAGTTCGATGAGGTAGCCGTTCGGGGAGACCATGGTGACCTCCCACTTCTTGACGCCGCCCGCCTTGCCGGATTCGGTGTACCCCTTCACGGCCCTGTCGCCCGGCTGGTTGGTGCACTCCTCATAGGGGGAGCCCTTCTTGGGCGGGCAGGCGAGCAGCTTCTTCAGCTTGGCGTCCGAGGGGTCGACGCGGCGCACCGACACGGTGACGACCGCCTCACCCCAGCCGTCCTCGAAGGTCATGGAGGCCTTCGCCGGCGTGGCCGGGTCCGTGCTGCCGCTGCCCTCGACGCGCGGGCGGATCTTGGCGATCCCGGTGCGGTTCATGCCGTTCTCGAAGATGTTCCTCATCTCCTCGGCGGTGACCTCGAAGTGCCGGTACGCCTCGGGGGTCGTCGCGGCCGCCGTCCGGTCGCCCGCCCCGTCCTCCTCGGACGGCCGCACCGCGTACAGCCCCCCGACCGCCACCAGGGCCACGGTCAGCGCGCTGCCCGTGACCATGGCGACGCGGCGGCGGGCCAGCTTCTTGCGGCCGCGTGCCAGGCCGCCCTCCACCAGGCCACGCTGATTGACGCTGAAGGTGCCACCGGTGTTGTGGAGCGCCTTCCCGAGCTCGTCTTCAAAGGGCATGCGAAACCACCAGCTCCTGATCTGGGCGGAACGAACGAGGGGTCGAGGGCGAGGCCTCGGTCAGACGGCGGCGGCCAGTTCCGCCAGGCTCCCGCCCAGTTGCTCACGGAGCCGGGCGAGCGCCCGGGAGGAGCGTGTGCGTACGGCGGCGGCGCTGACGTTCATGGCGGCGGCGGTCTCCTCGACGCTGCGGTCCTCCCAGTACCGCAGGACCACCACCGCCCGGTCCTTGGGTGCCAGCCGGGCCAGCGCGTCCAGCAGCGCCACCCGCAGGGCCGGATCGTCGCCCCGCCCCATGGCGGTCTCGGGGAGTTCGGCCAGCGGCCGCTCACCCGAGGAGCGCCGGCGCGCCTGCGTGAGGTAGGTGCGGACGAGGACGGTCTGGGCGTACGCCGCAGGGCTGTCGATCCGCGCCATCCGGCCCCACAGCGCGTACATCCGCCCCAGCGTCTCCTGCACCAGGTCCTCGGCGAGATGGGTGTCGCCACTGGTCAGCAGGCAGGCGGAGCGGAAGAGATGCCCGGTGCGGCCCGCCGCGAACTCCATGAAATCGTCCGCTCGGGACCTTCTCATGCCCTCCCCTTCACCCCACCGCCGTCGTCCTTACACCCCATTGACGCGGCAGCCCCCGGCGAATGTTTCACACGACTTCCCCGCCCGTGTCCCCACGCACACGAGGGCGGGCCCCACATCCGTGGTGCCGGATGTGGGGCCCGCCCAGGCGGTGGCTCCGCGTGCGGAACGCGTCACTTGCGGATCGCGAGCGCACCGTTCTCGGAGATGACGTTCTCCAGGATGTGCGAAAAAGCACTGTCGCCCTTGACCGCCGTGGAGTTCTCCACGCACTGCTGGTTCTGCGTGTCGTTGAGGATGTCCTGAACACCGACGTTGACCAGGGCCACGATGTTCTGGACGTCAGCCTCCACCGGCAGACCGATGCAGGGCTTGTTCAGCGTGCCCTGGATCAGCCCGATCTGCGGGCTCATGTAGCCACCGGTCTTGGTGTTGCCGTAGATCTGCTTGGAGAAGTTGCCGTTCTGCGTGTCGATACCGCGGTCGCCCACGGCGGCGGCCATCGGCGCGGACGCGCCGAGCACGGCCGCAGCGACGCCGGCGGTAGCCAGAACCTTCTTGAACATGGTTCATCCCATTCGTCGAGAGACCCGGTGCTCGGGTCGTGCCAGCGCCCGGCGTCGGGCGCGTGGGGTGGGCGTCAGCCCGTTGTGCGTGGCCCGAAGGCCAACGCTGGGTCGTCCCGCACGGCCGTGACGACCGCGCGGGACGGCGACCTCGCGCGTCACTTCTGGACGGCGATGGCACCGTTCTCGGAGAGGACGTTCTCCAGGATGTGCGAAAAGGCACTGTCGCCCTTGACCGCCGTGGAGTTCTCGGCGCACTGCTGGTTCTGCGTGTCGTTGAGGATGTCCTGAACACCGACGTTGACCAGGGCCACGATGTTCTGGACGTCAGCCTGGACCGGCAGACCGATGCAGGGCTTGTTGAACGAGCCCTGGATCAGACCGATCTGCGGGCTCATGTATCCACCGGTGGTCGTGTTGCCGTACGACTGGGTGGCGAAGTTGCCGTTCTGCGTGTCGATTCCGCGGTCGCCCACGGCGGCGGCCATCGGCGCGGACGCGCCAAGGACGGCCGCGGCGACGCCGGCGGTGGCCAGAACCTTCTTGATCATGGTCCATCCTTCTCGTCGAGAGACCCTGTGCTCGGGGTCGCCCTGATCAACAGCAGGCCACCGTTTAGGTTGCGCCAGGTCACCCGAAGAGATCAATCACCTAAAAACGGATGAATCACTTAAACGATGATGGGCTCGTCCACGCCCACGGACATGTCTGATCACGACATGACGGGGTACACGCCCCATATGAACTCTCTCACGACATTCACTACGGAATTCGCCGCTAAGGACCATCTCGTCGGCATTGGTCCGCTGGTGGCGGGTGTCCTCCTCGTCGGATTCCTGATCGGCGCGTTCTGGCTGGGGCGGCGCATCCGGAACCGGGAGCCCGCTCCCCCCACACCGGACCAGCAGCCGCACCGCCCGCTGGACGCCGGGCTGCCGGGCGAGGCGGAGGGCCACCGCCGCCCCGCCGAGCTGGACGAGCGCGAGGACCGGGTGATGCCGTACGAGCTGAGGCACCAGAGCACCGACCCCGACTCCTCGCCGCGCAGCGAGAAGGACGCCAAGTGGGGCGGCACCCCCAGCGGCGGCTTCGGCAGCGGCGGGCCGACCACGGGCGGCTGACCGGCCACCGCCGACGGGCCGCAAGCCGCTCCCACCTGCGGTTTCACCCGCCGGAGGCCTGGGCACCCGGGGGCCATGAGCAGCACGGACACGGCCACGCACACCCCCGCCCGGGCGTCCACGCGCGACACCGCACGGCTGGTCGCGCAGGTCGTCGCACCGACTCTCGCGGCGGGCGTCGTCGTCCGCAGCCGGGCCGGGACGGCCCTCGCCGAGCGGTACGCCGTCGACCGGCGCGCCACCGGGCTGCTCACCGAGTTGCGCGGCGCCTACGGCCCCGGCCCGCTCCGGTTCGATGTGGCCGGGCGCCACTTCGCCGTCGTCCTCCGGCCCGGCGACGCGGCCCGTGTCCTGAACGGCACACCGGACCCGTACTCCCCCTCCACCCGCGAGAAGCGTGCGGCACTGGAGCAGTTCCAGCCGCACGGCGTGCTGATCACGCGGGGTGCGGAACGTGACACGCGGCGCGCGTTCAACGAGGCCGTACTGGAGTACGGCCACCAGATGCACAGCCTGGCCCCCCGGATGGTGCGGACCGTCCGCGAGGAGGCGGGCGGACTGCTGGGCGCGGTGACCGCCGGCGACGGCGAGATCGACTGGCCGGCCTTCCGCACCGCCTGGGACCGCACCGCCCGCCGCCTCGTCCTCGGTGACACCGGACGGGACGACACGGGCCTGACCGCGATGCTCGGCAGGCTGCGCTCCACCGCGAACTGGGCGGGTGCCGCCCCGCGCCGCACCGCCCTGCGCGACCGTTTCGAACGCCGCCTCCGCGGCCACCTCGACCGCGCCGAGCCCGGCAGCCTCGCCGCCGCCCTCGCCGCCGCCCGCGCCGAGCCCGGCACCGACCCGGCCGGTCAGGTGCCGCACTGGCTGTTCGCCTTCGACGCGGCGGGCATCGCGGCCTACCGGGCCCTGGCCCTGCTGTCCACGCACACCGCGCAGGAGACGCAGATACGCAACGAGCTGGCCGTCACCGACCTCACCGAGCCGCGCCTCCTGCCGTACACCCGTGCCTGCGTGCTGGAGTCGGTACGGCTGTGGCCGACCACACCGTTCCTGCTGCGTGAATCGGTGCGCGAGACCGACTGGGGCGAGGACGTACTGCCCGCCGGGACCGAATTCCTGATCTACACGCCCCTGTTCCACCGCGACGAGTCGCTGCCCTACTCCGACCGGTTCACGCCGGAGATCTGGCTGGACGGCACGGCCCAGGACACCGAGGCGCTGATGCCGTTCAGCGCCGGCCCCGGCGAGTGCCCGGGAGAGGACCTGGTGCTGCTGGTCACCTCGACCATGCTGGCGGCCCTGCTCGAACGGCACACGTACCTGCCGGAACGGCCCGGCCGGCTGCGGCCCGACCGGCCGCTGCCACGCACCCTCGGCCACTTCGGTCTGCGCTTCGCCGCCCTGCCCCGCCGACCGTGACTCTGATGCGGAAACCGTGAGGAGACGAGCACGGGCTGTGACATGATGCGAGAGCCTCGCCAAGGCTGCTGTGAACGGAAAGGTTCGGCATGGCTCCTCGCGCCGGTAAATGGCAGCGTGTGCCCCTCATCCCACAGAGCAGGCAAGCGACGGAGGCCGACACGGTCCCCGTCTATTCGTCGTTGGTGCGCGAATGGAGAGCGCTGGGCCGGGCGGTCCCCGGACTGCCGGACCAGGAATGGGAGGTTCTGGTGACCCGCCCCGTGTGGCCCAGCCGTTGAGCCGTCTGCCTCCCGCCGGTGCTCGGCGGTTCGAGTGAATCGGTGTGGAAATCAGCCTCGATGGTGTCTTTCCGCTTTGGCATTCGTTGTGATTTTCGCAGTGGAAGCCGGGCCGCTTCCGGCTCGCTCGTCACGAAATCCGTGGCAAGACTTCCTCCTGTGGAAAGGACCCGAAACTATGAAGTGCAAGAAGGCTGCGGTAGCCGCCGCCGGTGTCGTCATGGCGCTGGGTGCGGCCGCGCCTGCTGTCGCCGACGCTGACGCCAATGCTGCCGCTGTGGGCTCCCCGGGCGTGCTGTCCGGCAACATCGTCCAGGTGCCGGTGCACGTGCCGATCAACATCTGCGGCAACACCGTCAACGCCATCGGGCTGCTGAACCCCGCCTTCGGGAACGTCTGCATCAACAAGTGACGCAGCGTCAGGCCTTGGCCGTGTGACAGCCGGTCCCGGAGCACTCCGGGACCGGCTTTTCTCTGCCCCGATGCCCCAAGCGGGCGATGAAATCCCCCAACGGCCTAGCGTTGGCCGGGACCGCGATCCCGACCGGCCCATTAAGAATACTTTTGCTCCGAGTGGCTGGCGAAATCCTGACGCCTGGCGAAGGAGCGGACATGGGGCACCGGAGAGCGAAGACGAACGGCGCGCGGCGGGGGGTGCTCACCGCCGGCCTGCTCAGCGTGCTGATGGCGGGCTCCGCCCTGTCGGCCACGCCCGGCCACGCCGCCGTACCGACAGCCCCCCGCGCACCCGGCGCGGACGCGGCCCCAGGACCCGCCGCCGGGCCGGCACCGGTGACCGGACCGCGGCAGGGGCCGGGGCCCGACGGGGACCGGGACGCCGGCACGGGTACGGGGTCGGGTACGGGTACGGCGATGGCGGCCGGGAGCGGTGCGGACGCCGGGAGCGGCTCGGGAACCACAAGCGGTTCAGGAAGCGGGACGGTGGTGGGGGACGGGGCGGAGACGGATGCCGGGACGGGGCCGGCTCCGGCGGTGGGGCCGGAGCGCAGGCAGGCGCCCGGTGCGGAACCCGGGCCCGAGGGCGGGACGGGGCCGGCTCCGGCGGTGGGGCTGGAGCGCAGGCAGGCGCCCGGTGCGGAACCCGGGCCCGAGGGCGGGACGGAGGACGGGCCGGGGCAGGGCGCGGGCCCCGGGGACGCGGGCGGGACGAAACCCGGAGCGGGGGCACAGGACGGGGCGGAGGCGGCCAGGACGGCGGTGGGGGCCTACCTGCATTACGGGCCGCTGGGCATCCACCGCATGGCGGGGCTGAGCAAGTGGCTCGGCGGCACCGAGCTCCGCGTGGGCCACACCTATCTGCCCGGCGACGTGTGGACCAACATCGAGGGGCGCCCAGGGTTCCTGGAGCACTGGGCGCAGTGGCGGCGGGCTCAGAAGGACCGCCTGTTCGTCCTCAACGTGCCCATGCTGGAGCGCAACGAGAGCCACCTGCCCGACCCCGTCGTACGCCAGTTGCTGCGGCTGGGCGCGGACGGGCGGTTCGACCGGCACTTCCGGGCGCTGGCGGAACGTCTCGTACAGGTCGGCGTGCCGGACACTGTCGTCGTCCTCGGCTGGGAGATGAACGGCATCACGTACTCGCACCGCTGCGGCCCCGACCCGGAGGCCTGGAAGGCGTACTGGAAGCGCATCGTGACCGCCATGCGCGAGGTGCCGGGGCAGCGGTTCCGGTTCGACTTCGCGCCCAACCGCGGGCGGGACGCCATTCCGTGGACCGCGTGCTACCCCGGTGACGACGTCGTCGACATCATCGGGATGGACTCGTACGACCAGCCTTCGGGCCAGACCTTCGACGAGCAGGTGAACGAACCCTACGGGCTGCGGCAGCACGTGGAGTTCGCCGCCGAGCACGGCAAGCCGATCTCGTATCCGGAGTGGGGTCTTTTCCGCAACGGTGACAACCCGGAGTACATGCGGCGCATGCTGGACTGGATCGACCGGCACAAGCCGCTGTACCACACGATCACCGACTACTGCCCGCACGGCGTCTGGCAGTGCGGCGAGAATCCGAAGTCGTCCGAGGTGTTCCGCACGATGCTGTCCGGGAAGGGCGGTCCCACGGAGCCGGCCCCGGAGCCGACTCCGGAACCGGAACCGGAACCGCAGCCCGAGCCCGAACCGCAGCCCGAACCGGAGCCGCAGCCCCAGCAGCCCGCCTGTACGACGCTGGATCTGGGCGACTGGGTCGAGAAGTGGCTCGGCCGCACATTGTGCGTCCGGCTCGAATGGCGTCGTCACGTCACGTCCTGAGCCGCCGCACCCAGGCACGGTCGCGCAGCCGGTCCGCCGCCCAGCGGCGGCCGGCCGCGTACCCGGCCAGGAGGAGCAGCGGTGCCGCCGTGCGCCGGCGGGCGAGCATCAGCCGCTGGTTGACGACCGGTTCGGGGCGCCAGTGGCTCTTGTACGGCTCGCGCCCGCGCAACAGGCTCAGCGTGGTGCGGCCACTGGTGCTGCTCTCCCGGGCGCCGTTGCGCAGCAGCAGGGTGGCCACGTCCACCTTGCTGTCACGCAGCACGGGATGCGCTCCGTACAGGTAACCGCCGGACAGCAGCGGTGACATCAGGGTGAGGTCGGCGGCGACCACGTCGCCCGCCATGCGGAACTCCGTCACCATCGCCTCCCCCGACTCCACCATCGACCGCACCGCCCGCTGAAGGTGCTCCGCGAACCGGGGCTTGAGGTGCTCCGGCGTCACTCCCCGGTCCGCCCACTGGCGTTGGTGCAGGTCCAGCAGCCGCTGCAAGGCGTAGGGCACCTCGGTGGGCGGGACGACGTACTCCTCGATGCCCAGCCTGTCGAGCTTGCGCAGCTTGGAGCGGGCCCGTTGGGCGCGGGACGACGGCAGCCGGCCGACCAGTTCGTCGATGGACGCGGCGGGCAGTTCCATGCAGACGGAGTCGGGCAGGCGGTGGCGCGGCCCGCGCCAGCTCGCGTACACCCGCTGGGCGGCGGCCTCGGCCCGTACCTCCCGGATGTCGATCACGGCGGTACGGGCCAGCCGCCCCAGCGCGCCGGTCAGTACCCGTACCGCCTCGTCGGCGTGCGTGTCGTCGACGAGCACGTCGGAGAAGTCGGTGATCGCCCCGCCCAAGTGGGTCAGTACCGGCAGCGGCCCGCGCACCAGTTGCAGGGGCGCCGCGGCGACGAGCGTGCCGTCCCGGCGTACGAGGACGATGCGCAGGCGGCCGGGGGTGCCGTACGACACCCACCAGGAGTGCAGCCAGGAGTGCGACTGGAAGGGCGTGACCGTGGCGCAGCGCCGGTACAGGTCCGTCCACTCCCGCCCGAGCCGGCCGAACTCCTCGCCGTCCCGGCAGACCGTGACCTCCCACGTCATACGAGCGCCTCCTGCTGCGCCACCGGCCCCGGCACGGACCCGTACCCGGGCCGGCCGCCGTGCCGGGCGTACCGGGGCCGCACCAGCAGGGCGAGGGCGCCGAGCAGCCCGCCCGCGCAGCCGCCGACGAGCGCGGACAGCGACACCGACGGCGAGACGGGGCTCGTGGGCGTGGCCGCCCGGGTGAACTGGAGGACCTTCACCCCGGTGCTGCGTTCCGTGTGGGAGCCCTTCTGCACGAGGGCCCTGGCCACGCTGTCGGCCATGCCCGCCGCGGCCGCGGCCTTCGGTGCCCTCGCGGTGATGGCGATCATCGGGGCGTCCGGCGAGGTCGCGGCCTGCACGTTCGCGCGCAGGGTGTCCGCCGGCACGCCGGCCGCGACCTGGGCGTCGCCGACGATCGCGATGTCGGTGGCGACCCGCCCGTATGCCTGTGCCAGGCCCATCGCCCCGGCCGGGTCGGACTTCGCGGACGGTACGACGATGACGTGACTGGTCGCCGCGTACTCGGGGGTCTTCAGCAGCCCGTAGCAGCCGCCGACGACGACGCCCAGCAGCACGGCGGCCGGGACGAGCCACCGGCGACGGGTGCGCCTGAGGCGGGTGAGCCAGCCGATGGCGCGGCGTACGGCAAGGGACTGGGTCGTGGTCATCGACAACTCGCTCCGTCGTAAAGGTCGTCGTAAAGGTCGTCGTGAAGGCCGTCGTAAAGGTCTTGGTAGAGCGACATCAACTGCTGGGCGCTGCGCGCGATGTCGTAGCGGTGTACGGCCGCGGGCACGGCCAGCCGTTCGCGGGTGACCGACCGCAGCTCGGCGGCCACCTCCGCGACCGTCCCACCGATCCGGCGCGCCCCGGGCGCCTCCTCGGGCGGCAGGTCGTCGAGCGCGGGGCACGCCACGTACCGCACGGGCAGCCCGGCGGCCAGCGCCTCGACGATCGCGAGGCCGAACGCCTCGTCGGCGGACGTCGACACGAACACGTCCATGGCGGCCAGCAGTTCCGGCAGGCCGCGGTCGACCGCACCCGCCCACACCACCCGGTCCGCCGCCCCGCACTCCCGGGCGACCCGCTCCAGCCGCTCCCGCTGCTCGCCCTCCCCCACCAGCAGCAGCCGGGGGTCACCCGGGACCGCCGCCACCGCCCGGATCAGCGTGTCGAACCGCTTGCCGGGCGCCAGCCGGCCCACCCCGCCGACGACGTACGCGTCGGGCGCCAGCCCCAGCCGCCGGCGCGCCGCCCGCCGGGCGGCCGGGTCGAAGGCGAAGCGCTCCACGTCGATGCCGTTCGGGACGACCCGGATGCGCCCCGGGCGCACGCCCCACGCGGCCAGGCGGCGGGCCACCGTGTCGGAGACGGCGACCGTCGACGTACCGAGCCGCTCGCCGGCCAGGTACAGGGCGCGCGCCCCTCCGCTCAGCCGCCGGCCCTCGATCTGTGCGGCGCCCAGCGAGTGCTCGGTCGCGACGACCGTCCGTACGCCCGCGAGCCGGGCGGCGAGCCGGCCGTACAGGCAGGCCCGGTACAAGTGCGTGTGGACGACGTCGTAGGCGCCGTGCCGGATCAGCCGGGTCAGGCGGGGCAGGGCGGACAGGTCGCGGTTGCCGCGCATGCCGAGATGGGCGACCGGCACCCCGTCGGCGCGGAGGGCGGAGGCGACCGGTCCGGGGTTGGTGAGCGTGACGACGCTGCTGCGGACGCGGTCCATGTGCGGCAGGAGCAGGCGCAGTTGCTGTTCGGCGCCGCCGATGCCGAGGCCGGTGATGACGTGCAGGACCTTCAGGGGCCTCATGACACGGGTACCGGGGCGCGCCGCACCCCGTGCAGCCGGCGCTTGGCGTGCAGCCGCCAGGCGGTGTCGCGCTGCCCGATGTGCACCCGGGGAAGGGCGAACACGCTGTTCACGGGACCGGGGTCGATGGCGGCCGCGTACGCGTACCCCGCCTCGCGCACGGCGCGCACCGCCCGTTCGTCGACGTGGCCGTACGGGTAGCAGAAGCCGTCCGGGGCGGTTCCCGTGATCGTACGGAGCAGTTCGCGGCTGTCCGCGGTCTCCTCGCGCAGTACGCGCTCGGGGGCGGCGGGGAGGGAGACGTGGAGCAGGCCGTGCGAGGCGACCTCCATGCCGGCGGCGGCGCAGCGGCGGACGCCGTCCTCGGTGAGCAGCGGCTTGCGGGGGCCGAGCGCGTCCCAGGTGTTGTCGCCGCCGAGCCGGCCGGGGAGGACGAAGACGGTGGCCGTGCACTCGTGGCGGCGCAGAACCGGGACGGCGTTGTCGAGGAAGTCGGCGTATCCGTCGTCGAAGGTGAGGCCGACCAGTCCGCGGGTGTCGCCGTGGCGTGCCGCGTACAGCAGGAGTTGCCCTAGGCCGACCCCGCGCAGGCCGTGGTCGCGCAGCCAGCGCAGCTGCTTGTCGAGGCGGGAGGGGGAGACGGTCACGTGGTACGGGTCGTCGTCGGTGGTGTCGTCGATCGAGTGGTACATCGCCACCCACAGGGGGATTCTGGGCTGGTTCATGATCGGGCCTTCGTGAGCCGACGGAACGGATGCGCGGAGCGGATCAAGGAGGGGACCACCGGGGCGCGCAGCGCGCAGGCGGTGGCGGTGAAGACGGCCGGGACGGCGGCACACGCCAGGGCGACCGCCAGGAGCGGCGGGCCGGCCGCGCACCACCACCCGGCGGCGGTGGCGACGGCCGCCGCCACGGTGAGCCGGGCGAGGCCCGCGGCGAGGCGGCGCGCGTCGAGCGGGACGCTCTGCCCGCGGGCGCCGAGCAGGAGGAGGGCGGCGGTGAGGGTGATGCCGAGCGCGTTGGCCGCGGCGATGCCTTCGGTGCCCCACGACCCGGCCCAGGCCCCGCCGGCGGCGGCGGTCACGGCGATGCCGCCGAGCATGGCGGCGGCGGGGTACCACAGGGGGCGGGAGGCGGAGAAGTAGCAGCGTACGAGGGCGCCGACGAGGGTGTGGCCGAGCAGCCCGAGGGCGTACACCCGCATGACGGCCGCCGTGGCGGCGGTGTCGGCGCCGTCGAAGGCGCCGCGCTGGAACAGCAGGTGCACGATCTGCGGGGCGGCCGCCACGACGGTGGCGGCGCCGACGAGGACGATCACCCCGGCGAGCAGCAGGTCCCGCTCGGCCCGCCGCCGCGCGGTCGCCGTGTCACCGGCCGCGAGCGCCCGTGCGACGACCGGGAAGCTGACCGTGCAGAGCATCAGCGAGAGCACCATCGGCAGTTGGGCGACCTTCTGCGCGTAGTTGAGGTGCGAGATCGCCCCGGCGGGCAGCGGGGCGGCGAGGAACCGCTCCACCAGGACCTGCGACTGCCGGCTCACCGCGAACACGATCACCGGCGCGAGCGCGGCCAGGACGAGGCGCCGCTGTCCTGGTTCGCCGTGTCGCGGCCTCGCCGGAGCGGCGGGGGCACGCAGTTGGCGCCACAGGACCGGCGCCTGGATCAGCACCATCAGCACGCCGCCCGCCGCGACGCCGGCCGCGGCGGCGCGTACGCCCCACGCGCCGGGGTCGAGGACGACGACCGCCGTGATGATGCCGGCGTTGTACGCGACGTAGATGGCGGCCGGTGCGAGGAATCGGCCGTGGGCGCGGAGTGCCGCGCTGCAGTACCCGGTGAGCGCGAAGGAGAGCAGGCAGGTCGCGGTCCACCGGGTGCAGTCGACGGCGAGTTGCCGCTCCGGCAGCCCGGGCGCGAGCAGGGCGACCAGCCAGGGCGCGGTGAACACCAGCAGCCCGGTCGCCGTGCTCAGGACGAGGACCGTCCTGGGAAGGGTGGCCCTGACGAGGGCGTGTACGGGGTCGGGGCCGCCGGTCCGGTCCGCCCGTCGAGCGAGGGCGGCGGCGAAGGCGGGTACGAGGACGAGGGCCATGCCGTCCTCGATGAGCAGCGTGGCCGCGAATTCCGGGACGGTCCAGGCGACGAGGAAGGCGTCGGTGCCGGTACCCGCGCCGAACGTGCGGGCCAGCAACTGGTCCCGGACCAGCCCCAGCAGGGCGCCCACCGCCGTCAGCGCGGCCGTGAGCGCGGCCGCCCGGGCGAGGAGGCGGCCGGACGGCGCCCATGCCGTCGGCCCGCCCTCGGGCGCGGGCCGCGCGGCCATCGCCACCCGCTGCGGGCGGTCAGCCATGCCCACCTCCCCCGCTGCGGGTGACGGGGCGGTTCGGCGGCGGAGCGGCGGCGGCCGGGCCGGGCACGGTACGTGGCGGGGCGCCGGGTGCCGTGTCGGACGGCGTCCAGGGGGCCCGGGGGCGAGGGGACGGTGGCGGGCCGCCCCGGAGTCCGGCCGGGCACGTGGTCGCCGCCGGGCGGGGGGCGAAGGACCACCAGGCGGCCAGGCCCAGCACCAGGGCGGTGAGGACCGTCGCGGGACCGCCGATGTCCGCGTACGCGAAGTCGACGAGCTGCCACACCAGCAGGCCCACCGCGACCAGGGCGCACTCCAGGCCGTCCCGGCGGGTGTCGGCCAGGCGCCGCAGGGCGCACGCCAGCAGGGCGAGCCAGCTGCCCGCGACCGTCAGGAGGCCCAGCAGGCCCTGCTCGCCCAGGACCAGCAGGTACATGTTGTGCGGCGACAGCAGGGGCTGCCGCTGGAAGCCGCTGCCGGCGCCCGCCGTGTCGCTGCCCGACGACAGGGCCAGCGAGGCGTGGCTGTCCCGGTAGTGGGGGAAGCCCTTGAGCCCGACGCCCGTGAGCGGTTCGGCGCGCCACATCCCGGCCGCCGCGGCCCACATGGTGTACCGGTCGGTGACCGACCGGTCGGGGGCGGCGGTGACCTGCGAGATGCTCGCGACCCGTTCCTGGACCAGCTGCGAGCCGACGCCCAGCCCGGCCACCAGCACCACACCGAGCGCCCCCGCCGCCAGGCCCACCCGCACGGCCCGCCGCACCCCGCACAGCGTCAGCAGCAGACCGCACGCCATGACCGTCGCGATCCAGGCGCCCCTGCTGAACGACACCACCAGCGGTACGACGAGCAGCCCGCCGCATGCCATGGCCCACGCCCTGGCCCGCCGCCCCGGCGAGCCGAGCGCGATCCCCGCGGCGGCGACGATCCCGTACGCGACGGCCGTCGCCATGCCCATCACGTCCGTCGCCCCGAACGTCCCCACCGCCCGGACGTCCTCCCCCATGTACGAGGCGCCCGTGCCGGTCAGGTACTGCACCACCCCCACCGCGCCCTGCACCAGGGCGAGGCCGATCACCGCCCAGGCCACCACGGTGAAGTCCCGCCGGTCCCGCACCAGCAGCACCACGGCCGCCGGTACGAGGACGAAGACCTGGAGGTAACGGGCGACGCCCGGGAGGCTCGCCGCCGGGTCGTGGGACGCGACGGCCGCGGTGCAGATGCCCAGCACGGGCAGGCCCAGCACGACGGCCGCCGTCCGTGACAGGGGCCGTGCCCGGTCCCGGACCACCCGTACCGCGCAGAAGACGACCAGCACGGCGGACGCGGCGTCCGCCGGCGTGCCGGTGCCCGACGAGCCGTGCGGCGGCGGGACGGCGAGCAGCGCGACGACGGCGAGCAACGGCACCAACGGCGCCCACCTGCGTACCGGCATCAGCTGCCCGCCGGGCGGATCAGCGAGGCCGCCGTACGCAGCAGGATGCACACGTCCTGCCAGAGCGACCAGTGGTCGATGTAGTGGTTGTCGAAGCGGCACCGGTCCTCGATGGAGGTGTCGCCGCGCAGCCCGTGCACCTGGGCGAGCCCGGTCAGCCCGACGGGCATCCGGTGCCGTGCCGCGTAACCGGGGTGGACCCGGCTGAACTTGGTGACGAAGTAGGGACGCTCCGGGCGCGGGCCGACCAGGCTCATGTCGCCGCGCAGCACGTTCCACAGCTGTGGCAGCTCGTCGAGCGAGGTACGCCGCAGGAACGTTCCGACGACGCTCATCCGCTCGTCGTGGGCGACGCTCCAGCGGGTGGCGGCCTCCTCGTCGTCGGCAGGGCGCAGCGTTCGGAACTTCAGCAGGGTGAACAGCCGGCCGTCCTGGCCGACGCGCTCCTGGCGGAAGACCACGCCGGGGCCGTCTGACAGCCGGATCGCGGCCGCGCACAGCAGCAGGATCGGCGAGAGCGCGGCGAGCATGAGCCCGGCGACGGTGACGTCGAGGACCCGTTTGGGCAGCCGCCCCCGGTGGGCGGGCGGCGCCTCCAGGCGCCGGCAGGCGTGACCCCACAGGTGCTGGCTCATCGGCGTGCCGTCACCGGTGTCGCCGACCAGCCAGGCGACGCAGCCGTAGTGGCACAGCAGCGCGATGAGGTCGGGCTGCTCGCCCCCGGCGAACACCGCGTCGCGCACGCTGTTCTGGATGACGGCCCGGTGGATCTCCTCCGGGGTCGTCAGCACCGGCAGTGACGATTCGGCCGGGGCCGGAGGGCGGTGGGTGGTGACGATGCCGACCGGACGGATGCCGTACTCGGGGTGCCTGGCGAGCGTCTCGGCCAGCCGCTGCGCGGCGGTCGTGGAGCCGATGACGAGCGCGGAGCGCGGGTGCGCGCGGGCGGCGGCACGGCGCCGGTGGTGCAGGACGGCACGGCACCCGCACACGAAGCCCAGGTGGACGGCGTACGCGGCGGTCAGCGCGGCCAGGCCCACGGCGAGCTGCGCGGACCGCGCGGCGAGCAGCGCGGCGGCCGCGCACCACGCGATCGCCGCACGCCCGGCGAGGGTGGGCAGTTCGTCGAGTACGGAGGCGACGGCGCCGGGCCGGTAGAGGCCGGCGTACCCGTTGAGCACGACCAGGCCCGCGGTGAGCTGCATCAGCAGGGCGGCGCTGCGCTGCCCGGGGTCGAGCAGCAGCGCGGCGAGCAGGACGGCGACGCAGTCGGTGGCGACCAGGGAGGAGACGAAGGGCGGGGCGGGAACAGGGCGGCGCGGCGGCAGGGCCACCCGGTCCGCCGCCCCCTGGGGCGGGACGACGGTGGTGGTGGCCGGGCTGGTGCTTTCGGTGGTCACTGGGAGATCGGCTCCCTGAGCTCGTGGCGCGGCGCGGCGGTCACCTCGCGGTACACGTCCGCGATGGCCGCGCCGGCGCGCCGCACGTCGAATCGCCGGAGTACGTGCTGCTGGGCCTGGCGGCCCAGGGCCTCCCGGAGGACGGGCCGCTGGAGGAGCACGGTGAGGCCCTTGGCCAGCGCGGCCGGGTCGCCGGGCGGGATCAGGCAGTACGTCGCGTGGCCCGGTGGCAGGCTCTCGCGGGCGCCGTCCACGTCGGTGAGGAGGACGGGCCGGCCGCCCGCCATGGCCTCCAGCGGCGCGAGGGCCATCCCCTCCCAGCGGGACGGCTGGACGACCAGGTCGGCGGCGCGGTACCAGGGCGCGGGGTCGGCGACGGCACCGGTGAAGGTGACCGACGGAGGCCCGACCGCGCCGACCGCCCCCGCCGCCCCCGGCCCGCGGAACCGCTCGGCGGCGGCGTGCAGCGCCCCGGCGGCGGGGCCGTCGCCGACGAGGACGAGCCGGGCGTGCGGTACGCGGTCGAGGACGGCGGTCCATGCCTCCAGGAGCGTGTCCTGGCCCTTCTGGCGGCACAGCCGCCCCACGCACACCACGAGCGGTGCCGAAGGGGGCAGCCCGAGTGCGGCGCGGGCGGCGCCCCGGCCCGGCCCGGTGCGGAACCGCTGGGCGTCCACACCGTTGTGGACCACCGACCAGAGCGCCCGGACCCCCGCGCGCTGGCCGCGCAGCCGTTCCGCGTCGCTGACGCAGATGACCCGGTCGGTCCAGCGGGCGGCCCAGCGCTCCCAGTACCTGGCGAGCGCGCCGGCCACTCCGTCGACCGCCTCGAACGACCAGGCGTGCGGCTGGTACACGGTGGGCACCCGGCCGCGTACGGCGATCCGGGCGGCCAGCCCGGCCTTCGCGCTGTGCGCGTGCACCAGGTCGGGACGTACGAGGTCGACGAGCTCGGCGATCCGGCGGCTCTCCGCGACCAGCCGCGGGCCCGGCTCACGGCCGGCCCGCCACGGGTGCACGTCCGCGCCGCACACGTCGGCCGCGACCGCCAGCGGTGTACCGGGCGGGCAGGCGACGGCGACCCGCATTCCCAGTTCCAGCTGCGCGCCGACCACGTCGGTGACCACGCGGGCCACCCCGCCGTCACCCGGCTGGACAACATGCAATGCGGTGAATGGGGGACGCACGCGTGACCCTTTCTACGAAGCTTTCTGCGAAGCGGGCGGCAGGGAGGGTTTCGGCGGAGTCGACGGGGTCGGCGGGATCGGCGCTTTCCGGCGCTCGGGCGAATGTCAGCGGCGCGCGGAATTCGGGTGCGCCCGCACTGCAAGAACCTCTGAATTCCCCATACTGGTTCTCCGCTTTGACGAGTGAGGACGCGTCCAGCGAGATGTACGTTATAACTCAACAAACACGACCAGAAGCATGCGAAACACCGCTGGAGCAACTTGCCGATTTTTACGCCGCGTTGCCGGTGCGGCGTGTCGCGCGCGAGCGTCCGGCGGGGCGCGTCACCCATTCGGTCGCGCAACCGGCGAGATTCTGGGGGCGTTGTCGGTGTAGCCGCCACGTCGGCCGCCGCGCCTCACCAACCCAGGAGTTCGTCACCATGTCCCGTACCGCGAAGGCAGCCGTCCTGACCTTCGCCGTCGCCGCGTCCGTCGCCGGTGCCACCGGCGTCGCGCACGCCGACGCCAGCGCGGATGCCGCGGCCGTGAAGTCTCCCGGTGTCATTTCCGGCAACGTGGTCCAGGTGCCGATCCACATCCCGATCAACCTGTGCGGCAACACCATCGACATCGTCGGCCTGCTCAACCCCACCTTCGGCAACGTCTGCATCAACGACTGACGCGCCGCTTCACGCGGACAACCCGGCGTGACGACTGTGCGCCATCCCTCGTGGGATGGCGCACTTCTGCGTTTGCGCAGCGGGGCGGGCCACTCCATCGGCGGCGCAAGGCGATTGCCCGCCGACGTACCGCCGGCGGCTTTTCGCGGCAGGTCAGGCGGCCGGATTCACCCGTAGGGCCCATTCACACTTGTCACGCATGCGTTTGCGGGTCGCAATGAGCGGACTCACGGTGATGTCACATTCTCGACGCATCACTGGAAGGACAAGGCATGCGTCTCCTGACACCCCGCCGTGTGGCGGTCACCGCACTCTGTGCCGCGCTCACGCTCGGTACGGCGGGACCCGCACTCGCCCACTCCACCCATCAAGCCGCCGAGCAGCGGGCCACGTCGCCGCAGGACATCAGCGACATCCTCGGCTCGATCGGCGGCGTGCTCGACTCCGTCTTCGGCACCGTATCGGGCACGAACAGCACCCAGACGCTCCCCGCCACCGAGATGAACCAGCAGATGAAGGACCTCACGGCCGCCATCGAGGCCCTGAGGGAGGCGGCGGCCGAATCGAAGACCGGCAGCACCAGCGGCACCACGGGCACCACCGGCACCACCGGCACCGGGGCGGCGGCCGACGACATGCCCACGGACCTCCTGGACCCGGTGAACTCCGTGGACGGCCTGGATGCCCTGGACGCCATGGGCTCCGTCGACACCGCGGACGCGGACATGGACAAGGCTCTCGCCGCCATGGACAAGGCCATCGACGACCTGGTCGCCGCCGCGGTGGAGGGCCAGGCGGTCACCTCGGCGTCCCAGGTCCAGGCCGCGACCAAGACCCTGATGGACACCATCATGCGGGACGTCGCCAAGATGACCGGGACGCCGGCGGCGGGCATGAACACGCTGCCCGCGACCACGCTCCCGGCCACCAGCCCGCAGACGCCGGTGACCGCCGACCGCTAGGCGAACGCACCCCCACTCCGACGGCCGTGCCGCCTCAGTCCCCGCTGAGCCGACACGGCCGCCGGCCTTCCTTTTCACATTGATCGGAGAATAGGACGGGTTCGTATCGTTCGAGTGCAGTGCCGAGAATTCCGGGCTCGCGGAGTTTCCCCCACGCGGAGGGCTCGTTACAGAAGGCAGAGCACTGCACAGGTGATTCCAAATGGCCTGTGGTGTGCGTGAGTTGCAGCGAACAGACGCCATTCCAGGAAGGACTCACTCCAATGAAGCCCACCAAGGTTGCTGCGGTCGTCGCCGGTTCCATGATGGCTCTGGGCGCTGCCGCGCCGGCCTTCGCCGTCGACAACCTCACCCCGTCGAGCCTCAACGGAGGAGTCGAAACGCTGGGCAAGCGCGGACTGACCGAGGCCGTTCCGGCCGACGCGGTCGGCAAAGTGACCGACGGCAAGGCCGTCAACAAGGTGCAGAACACCGCCGGTGGGCTGGAGCCCGCGAAGGACACCGCGAAGCCGCTCCTGGGCGGACTGCCCGCGCTGGGCAAGTAATTCGCCTGGCGAAAACCCGGCAGAACGCCGGGAAGTACCGCTGCGTACGCGACGCTGCCGGGGCCGACGGGAAACGACGACGTTTCCGTCGGCCTTTCGGCGTATCCGGTCGTCAACACCGGTGCGGCGGCATTGCTGCAACCAGGCGAAACCTGACGCGCTTCTCGGCGCGTGCTCGTTCTTTCGGGCAGCAACACCGTACTCACCAGCCCCGGAAGGCGTACGCAGCAATGAACCGGAAAATTCAGGCCGGCATGGGGATCGTCGTCACGTGCCTCACATCGGCGGCGATGGCGTCGCCCGCCGAGGCCGCCGCCGTACCCGTCGCACCGGTGGACGTGCCACTGCACGGACTCGGCACCGTACTGCCCACGGAGACGCCGACACTGCGTACCGGCGTCCCCATCCCGATGCCGGGGGCACCCATGGGGCTCACCGGATACGGGGAGGGCAAGGTCCAGTCGTTGCGGCTGCCGCAGCTCCCGGTCACGGCGGTTGTGCCGGAAACGCTGGTCAGCGCCCCGCTGCCGAGCGTCGTCGAGGGTGAGACCGGCCGCGCCCTGGTCGCGGCTCCCCCCTCCGTGGTGCAGGCGACCACGCCGGGCGCGATCCTCCGCTCCCCGGTCACCCTGCCGCGCGCCGAGTCGTTCGGTCTGCCGGGCGTCGAGCTGCCGCAGGTCGGGTTCCTGGCACCGACCGTGACCGCAGCGGTCGGCTCGACGCTCGGCCTCGCGCAGCCGAAGAACTGACCGTCCCCTCACCCTTCCCTGCGCTCTCCCCGCGGCCGAATGAGGGAACCCTGTGCCGCGACCGGCTGTTGGAGTGGCGCGGCCGTTACCCGGCCTGGACAGCGGCGTTGTAGGGGAGTGACGACCGCAGGCCCGCGGTCGGATTTCCACGCACAAGGAGATTTTGATGTCTCGCATCGCAAGGTCTGCCGCCGTCATCGTCGGCACGGGCGCTGTCGTTCTGAGCGGATCCGGCGTGGCCATGGCCGGCGCCAGCGCCGACGCCGCTGCTGTCGGTTCCCCCGGTGTCATCTCCGGCAACGTGATCCAGGTCCCGATCGACATCCCGATCAACGTGTGCGGCAACACCGTCAACATCGTCGGCCTGCTCAACCCCGCGTTCGGCAACAAGTGCGCGAACATCCAGCACCACGAGAAGGACGACAAGAAGAACGACCACAAGAAGGACGACCACAAGAACGGCTACGGCGGCTGAGCGAACACACCGCGCGTCCAGCCACGTACGGCCCCCCGGCTCACCGGCCAGGGGGCCGTTCCCGTGTACGGCGCGCCGTCACGCGTAGCGGTAGATGCGGTGGTGGTCGGCGACCTGGGCGGGGGTGACCTCGAACGGCGGCATCGGCTCGTGCCGGGCGACGACCCGCCGGTACTGGGAGGAGCTCGGTGGGGGCGGGGTGGCGGGCAGGTAGGCGGCCCGGGGGTTCTTCTTCTGCCAGCGCGACCAGATCAGGTCGATGAAGGAGTGGTGGAGCCAGAAGACCGGGTCATTGACGGACGCGCCGCCGAGCATCAGGCCACCGACCCACCGGTGGACGCGATTGTGGTTGCGCCAGCGGCCGTTGCCGCTGGCCCGGGTCCATCCTTCGAGTGTGTTGCGGAAGCCGGTACGGCTGGTGGAGTCCCATGGGGCGGAGTCGTACACGGTCTCGGCGGTCGCCCGGGCGAGTTCCTGCCTGGTCGGCAGGCCGATGGGGTTGGCCGGGTTGCCGAAGTTCCGTGTGAGGAAGGGGCTTTCGGTCACGCCGACCGTGATCGGCCAGTTGCCCTTGGCGTACGCGAAGGGCCCGGTCATCACCTGGTGATCGCCGCGCCGGCCGTTGCCGCCCATGAAGTCCTCGCCCCACAGGGACGCGGCCGGGGTGTTGTCGCGGGTCCAGTCCCAGTAGGGGACGGTCACCGTCGGGTCCACGCTCCTGAGGGCCCGCTCGAACTCCAGCAGGTACTGCCGGTGCCACGGCAGGAAGGACGGCGCCATGTGCGCGACCCGCAGGTCGTCCTCGCCGTCCGCGCTGTAGTACTCGATGTGCGTTCGGACGAAGTCGTCGTACCGGCCGCTCCGCTTGAGTGCCAGTACCGCGCTGACGAACTTCTTCCGCTCGGCGGCGGTCAGGTCGCGCTGGTTCTTACGGACGTACACCATGGTGTCCTCCTGCGGCCAGTTGGGCGGAGCCCAGTTCGTCCACGGCGGCGCGAGCGGCGGCGAGGGGCGTCGGGTACGACTGGTAGTGGTCGACGGGAGTGAGGTAGCCGCCGCCGGCGCACCGCATCAGGTGCAGGGGTCTCCCGTCGATCCGTACGTCGAACCGTGCCCCGGCCCGCGGGTGGACCTGGATGTGCCGGCCCTTGTACATCTCGTCGGACCCACCCGGCGTCCCCCCTTCCGCCCCTTCGGTGGGTGTGGCGGCGACATGGGCGAGCGTGCCGCCTGTGAACGCGGTGACGGACAGCGTGAACAGCGCCCGTAGCACGGCGCGCCGACGCGGGAGGAGACGGGTAAACGACTGTGCGACGCTCATCGATCGGGCTCCCCTTGCTCGTCATGGCTCCCACCGGGCAAACGATCCTGCTCACGGACCGTTCCGGCGGGGGTACCGCATCTCATTACCCGCCCAGGTGAATCACAGCCCCGGCATATAGGCCGAACGGGTGGAAAAACGCCTGAAGGACCCGTAAGGCGCCAGTACCATCCGGCACCATGACTTCTTCCACCACCGCCGCAACGCCGGGGCAGCAGGAATCCGTCCTGGGCACCCTCATCGTCATCCCCTGGGCCAGTGAGCCCGAGGCCGACTCCGACTCGCCCGTGATGCCGTACCTGATGGTGTACTCCCTGGGGGACGGTCGCGACGGGCCGGAGGCCGGGTCGGAGGCGCTGCGCGGCGAGCTGGAGAAGATCGGGCTGTCGATCGGTGACAAGGTGACGGACCTCGCCCGCGAGACCCGGATTCCGGTCACCTTGCTGGTGGAGGCCGAACAGGCGGTGCTCAACCTGCCCTTCATGAGGGTGCAGTGCCCGGTGCCGCCGGAGTGGGAGAAGGCCGCGCACGAGAGCGGCAAGGCCTATCTGATCTGCTCCCTGCGCCCCTGGCCGGAGGCCGTGCAGGGGAAGCCGGTCGGCGAGGAGCAGCTGCGGGAGTTCCTCGGGGACGAGGAGATGGTGGCCCTCAGCGCCCACTGCCTGCTGCCCGTGCGCAGGGTGCGTACCTGACCGGGCCGATCGAAGAGGCCCCGGAGGCAGGGGTGTTGACCTGCCGCCGGGGCCTTCCCTCGTTCCGGTGGAAGGAAACGGCTAAAACCGCAATGAAAGGATTCCGCGTGTAACGTCGCCGCCATGACGATGACGCGCGTGAAGGACGAGGCGTCCCCCGCCCGGAACGAGGTTCCCGAGCAGGACACGAGGGTCGGTGCGGGCCGGGCGTTCGCATGGATGCTGGTGGTCACGGGCGCGGTAGGGCTGCTTGCTGCGTGGGTGATCACGCTCGACAAGTTCAAGCTGCTGGAGGACCCGAACTTCACCCCGGGGTGCAGCCTGAACCCGGTCGTCTC
>NZ_JBEPEL010000063.1:0-43971 GCF_040300825.1 Streptomyces sp. NPDC000229 | reverse complement strand
CCCGTTGAGACCGTCGGGGACGAGCGGGGCGGGGAACCGGGCGGGGCCGCGCAGCGTATACAGGTGGGGCACACCCATGTCCACGGTTGCCGACCGCGAGGTCAGACCGTGCGGAACGCCAGCACCACGTTGTGGCCGCCGAAGCCGAACGAGTTGTTGATCGCGGCGATCGTGCCCTCCGGGAGGGGCCGCGGGGTGTCGCGGACGATGTCGGCGTCGACCTCCTCGTCCAGGTCGTCGACGTTGATGGTCGGCGGGGCCGTGCGGTGGTGGAGGGCCAGCACCGTGGCGACGGTCTCGATACCGCCCGCGCCGCCCAGCAGGTGGCCGGTCATCGACTTGGTGGCGGAGATCGCCACGTGGTCCAGCTCCTCGCCGAGCACCTTGCGCAGCGCCTTGACCTCGGCGACGTCACCCTGCGGGGTGGACGTGGCGTGGGCGTTGAGGTGCACGACCTCGGCCGGCTTCAGGTCGGTGGTGTCCAGCAGGTTCTGCAGGGCGGCGGCGATACCGCGCCCCGTCGGCTCCGGCTGGGCGATGTGGTGGCTGTCGGCCGACAGGCCCTGGCCGAGCGCCTCGCAGTAGACCTTCGCGCCACGCGCGGCGGCGTGCTCGGCGGACTCCAGGATGACGACACCGGCGCCCTCACCGAGGACGAAGCCGTCGCGGCCCTTGTCGTACGGGCGCGAGGCCTTCTCCGGCTCGTCGTTGTTCTTGGACATCGCCATCATGTTGGCGAACGCGGCGACCGGCAGCGGGTGGATCGCCGCCTCGGTGCCGCCCGCGACGACCACGTCGGCGCGGCCGGTGCGGATCATCTCGATGGCGTAGCCGATCGCCTCGGCACCCGACGCGCACGCCGAGACCGGGGTGTGGACGCCCGCGCGGGCGTTCACCTCCAGGCCCACGTTGGCCGAGGGGCTGTTGGGCATCAGCATCGGCACGGTGTGCGGGGAGACTCGGCGTACGCCCTTCTCCTTCAGCACGTCGTACTGGTCGAGCAGGGTCGTCACACCGCCGATGCCGGAGGCGATGACGGAGCCCAGCCGCTCGGGCTGGATGGCCGAGTCCTCGCCCGCCGGGCCGGTGAAGCCCGCGTCCGCCCATGCCTCACGGGCCGCGATCACGGCGAACTGCGCCGAGCGGTCCAGCTTGCGCGCGAGCGGGCGCGGCAGGACCTCGCCCGGATCGACGGCCACGGGGGCCGCGATGCGGACGGGCATGTCGGCGAAGCGGTCACCCTCGAGGGGCGTGACGCCGGAGCGTCCCGCCAGCAGACCTTCCCAGGTCGCGGCGGAGTCGCCACCCAGCGGTGTGGTTGCGCCGATACCGGTGACGACCACGGTGCGATTGGTCGAGTTCACAGGAATTCTTTCTCCACGTCTATGAGGTATGCGGGGAATGCGGCGCCACCACCGGGTGGCGATCCGATCAGCCCTGGTGCTTCAGGATGTAGTCGGCAGCGTCGCCGACCGTCTTGAGGTTCTTGACGTCCTCGTCGGGGATCTTGACGTCGAAGCGCTCTTCGGCGGCGACGACGACCTCGACCATGGAGAGCGAGTCGACGTCCAGGTCGTCGGTGAAGGACTTGTCCAGCTGGACGTCCTCGACCGGGATGCCGGCGATCTCGTTCACGATTTCGGCGAGACCGGCGACGATCTCTTCCTGAGTGGCGGCCATGTGGCGCTCCTTCGGTGTGTGTCTCAGAGGTGTTTCTCAGAGGGTTTTGAGGCTGATCGTCCGGAGAAAACCCGAACGGTGCCTAGGGGAGGGTAACGACCGTCGCGGCGTAGACGAGACCCGCCCCGAAGCCGATGACGAGCGCGGTGTCACCGCTCTTCGCCTGACCGGTCGCCAGGAGCCGCTCCATCGCGAGCGGAATCGAGGCGGCCGAAGTGTTGCCGGTCGTCTCCACGTCACGGGCGACCGTGACGTGCTCCGGCAGCTTCAGCGTCTTCACCATCGAGTCGATGATCCGCATGTTCGCCTGGTGCGGGATGAAGACGTCCAGGTCGGCCGCCGAGATGCCGGCCGCGTCCAGGGCCTGCTGGGCGACCTTCGCCATCTCGAAGACGGCCCAGCGGAACACCGCCTGGCCCTCCTGCGTGATGGCGGGGAACTTGTCGACCGTGCCGTCGCGGTAGTCGGTCCACGCGACGGTCTGCTTGATGGTCTCGGACTTGTCGCCCTCGGAACCCCACACGGTGGGGCCGATCGCTGGCTCCTTGGCGGGGCCGACGACGACGGCGCCCGCGCCGTCACCGAACAGGAAGGCCGTCGCGCGGTCCTCCAGGTCGGTCAGGTCGCTGAGCCGCTCCACGCCGATGACGAGGACGTACTCGGCGGATCCTTCCACCACCATGCCCTTGGCGAGGGTCAGGCCGTAGCCGAAGCCCGCGCAGCCCGCCGAGATGTCGAACGCGGCCGGCTTGTTGGCGCCGATCTTGTCCGCGATCTCGGTGGCGACGGCAGGGGTCTGCTTGAAGTGCGAGACGGTGGAGACGATCACGCCGCCGATCTGCTCGGGCGTGACTCCGGCGTCCGCGATGGCCTTGCCGGCCGCCTCGACCGACATCGCGGTCACGGTCTCCTCGGGGGAGGCCCAGTGGCGGGTGGCGATGCCGGAGCGCGAGCGGATCCACTCGTCGGACGAGTCGATCGTCTCCAGGATCACCTCGTTCGGCACCACACGGGTGGGCCGGTACCCGCCGACACCCATGATGCGCGCGTACGGGGCGCCCTGGCTGGGCTTGATCTTCGCCATGCTCTACGGCTCCTTGTCAGACGGCGGGCGTCGTGTGCTCTGCGATGAGCGCACGGGCCGCGTCGAGGTCGTCCGGCGTCTTCAGGGCGACCGTCTTCACGCCCTGGAGGGCGCGCTTGGCGATGCCGGTGAGCGTGCCGCCGGGGCACACCTCGACCAGGCCGGTCACGCCGAGCCGCCGGAACGTTTCCATGCACAGGTCCCAGCGGACGGGGTTGGCGACCTGACCGACCAGGCGGGCGACGACATCGGCGCCCGTGGCGACGGTCTGCCCGTCCTTGTTCGAGACGTACGTCACGGTGGGGTCGGCGACCGTCAGGCCGTCGGCGGCCTTCTGGAGCGACGCGACCGCGGGCGCCATGTGATGCGTGTGGAACGCCCCGGCGACCTTGAGCGCCACCACGCGGCGTACGCCCTCGGGCTTGTCCGCCTCCAGCGCAGCGAGCTGCTCCATGGTGCCGGCGGCGACGATCTGGCCGGCGCCGTTCACGTTCGCCGGGGTCAGGCCCAGCTTCTCCAGGTGCGGGACGGTGACCTCCGGCTCACCGCCCAGCAGCGCGGACATACCGGTCTCGGTCACGGCGGCGGCCTCGGCCATCGCCAGGCCGCGGGTCCGTACGAAGCCGAGCGCGGCCGTGTCGTCGAGGACGCCGGCGAACGCGGCCGCCGTGATCTCGCCGACGCTGTGGCCGGCGACGGCCTGCGGAGTCACGTCACCGAGCGCGGCGGCGGACAGCAGACCGGCCGCGACCAACAGCGGCTGAGCCACCGACGTGTCGCGGATCGCCTCCGCGTCGGCCTTGGTGCCGTAGTGGACGAGGTCGAGCCCGATGGCCTCGGACCATGCGGCGACGCGGTCGGCGGCGCCGGGGAGGTCGAGCCAGGGAGTCAGGAAGCCGGGCGTCTGAGCGCCTTGGCCGGGAGCGACGAGTACGAGCACCCTCACACTCTCTCTTGTGGACGGCTCCCACCGCCCGTGGGGACAGGGACGAAGAACCGTCGGGCTAATTGTGGATGTTCGACAAAAGTCTAGGACTGAGGATCTCCATCGACCAGACGCCCGAGGATCAGCGCGATCCGCAGCGTGAACGCGGAACGCACATCGGAGGGTGACCATCCGGTGACATCGGTCACACGTCGCAGCCGGTAGCGCACGGTGTTGGGATGCACGAAGAGCATCCGTGCCGCGCCCTCCAGACTGCTCGCCTGCTCCAGATACACGCTCAAGGTTTCCAGGAGCGCCGAGCCCGCTTCCTCCAGCGGTCTGTAGATCTCCTCCACCAGTTGCTCGCGCGCCGACGGGTCGCCGGCCATCGCGCGTTCCGGCAGCAGATCGTCCGCCAGCACCGGCCGCGGCGCGTCCTGCCAGGCGGAACACGCCTTCAGGCCCGCCGCCGCGGCCTGCGCGGACCGGGTGGCCGCCAGCAGGTCCGGCACGATCGGCCCGGCGACGACCGGCCCGGCGGCGTACGGGCCGATCAGCGCCTTGGCGACCTGGAGCGGGTTGTCGCTGCCGCCCGCGATCACGACCAGCCGGTCACCGAGCACCCCGGTGAGCACCTGGAGCTTGGCGTGCCGGGCCGCCCGCCTTATCGCCTCCACGGTCAGCTCGCTGTCGCCGTCCGGGGCCGTGCCCAGGATGACGCACACGTGCTCCGGCGAATTCCAGCCGAGTGCGGCCGCACGCGAGACGGCGCCCTCGTCGGCCTCGCCGGACAGCACCGCGTTCACCACCAGGGACTCCAGGCGGGCGTCCCACGCACCGCGCGCCTCGGCGGCCTGCGCGTACACCTGGGCCGTCGCGAAGGCGATCTCCCGGGCGTACACCAGCAGCGCCTCGCGCAGCACCGACTCGTCGCCCGGGGCGGCGACCTCCTCGATCGCCGACTCCATGACCTCGATCGTCGTCCGCACCATCTCCACGGTCTGGCGCAGGGTGATCGCCCGGGTCAGCTCGCGCGGAGCGGTCCCGAAGACGTCGGTCGAGATGGCCTGTGGGGTCTCCGGGTGCCGGAACCACTCGGTGAACGCGGCGATACCGGCCTGGGCGACCAGGCCGATCCACGACCGGTTCTCCGGGGGCATGGCCCGGTACCAGGGCAGCGTCTCGTCCATGCGGGCAATGGCGTTCGCCGCGAGCCGCCCGGAGGACTGCTCGAGGCGCTTCAGGGTGGCGGCATGGGGGTGGGTGTCGTTCGCTGCGGGTTCAGGCACGGGACAAGACTGCCTTATCCGGACGGGGGAGTGCGGCGCCGGGTCTACGGTGGTCCCGTGAGTTCATGGCATCCAGACGGCGCGGCGGCCGCCGCGCGGCCCGCGACGGGACCGCCGGTGTGGACCGTCCAGCGGGCCGGTGAGCGCTACCGCGGCGGCGGGGCGACGGCCGGCATAGAGACCCTGCACGCGTTCTCCTTCGGGCGCTTCTACGACCCCGGCAACCTCCGTTTCGGCGCCCTCCTGGCCTGCAACGAGGAGCGGCTCGCGCCCGGCTCCGGGTTCGACGAGCACCCCCACAGCCATACCGAGATCGTCACCTGGGTCGTCGAGGGCGAGCTCACCCATCGCGACTCGGCCGGGCACACCTCGCGCATCGGCCCCGGTGACGTACAACACCTCAGCGCGGCGGCCGGTGTCCGGCACGAGGAGCGCAACGACGGCGACGCCCCGCTGGTCTTCGTGCAGATGTGGCTGGCCCCGGAGCAACCCGGCGGCGACCCGGCGTACGACGTCGTCCGGGGTATCGCGGACGCGACGCCGTACGCCCTGCCGGCCGCCGGGGCGATGCTCCACGTACGCCGCCCGGAGGCCCCCGGCGAGCGGATCGCCGTCCCGGACGCCGCCTTCGTGTACGTCCACGTCGTGCGGGGAGCGGTGCGGCTCGGCGACGACGAGCTCGGCCCGGGGGACGCGGCCCGGATCACCGGCGCGGAGGGCCTGGAACTGGTGGCACCCGGGCAGGCCGAGGTGCTGCTGTGGGAGATGAGCGGCTGAACCCCGCCGTTGCGCGCGGCGAGTGGATGATCATGGCGTTTCCCGGCTGGTGAGAGCCGGGGCCACACCTGGGGGATGGGACACCGATGACCGACAACACCACCGACCACGCGCCGAGCGAGTCCGGCCGCCTGCCGAACCGTGCGCCGCACCACGCGCCGAGCGAGTCCGGCCGCCTGCCGAACCGTGCGCCGCACGACGCCCACCGCGCCCCCACCGCCGGCCCGGCCCGCCGATGAGCGCCGCGTCCGTCGATTCGCCGACCACGGCGCCGCCGCCCTCGGCATCCTCGCCGTCCTCGCCCTCCCTGGCCCGCAGCGGCGTCGTGATGGCAGCCGGCTCGCTGCTCTCCCGCGCCACCGGGTTCGTCCGGTCCGCCATCGTCGCCGCGGCGCTCGGCACCGGCCTGATCGCCGACGGCTACACGGTCGGCAACACCATCCCCAACATCGTCTACATGCTGCTCCTCGGCGGCGCCCTCAACGCCGTCTTCGTACCGGAGCTGGTCAAGGCCGCCAAGGAGCACGCGGACGCGGGCAGGGCCTACACCGACCGGCTGCTGACGGCCTGCCTGATCGGGCTTCTGGTCCTCACCGCCGGCGCGGTACTCGCCGCGCCCGCCATCATCGACGCGTACACCGACTACACCGGCCCGCAGGCCACGATGACGGTCGCCTTCGCCCGCTACTGCCTGCCGCAGATCTTCTTCCTCGGGCTGTTCACGCTGCTGGGCCAAGTACTCAACGCACGCGGCCGGTTCGGCGCGATGATGTGGACGCCTGTCCTCAACAACGTCGTCGTCATCGCCGTGTTCGGGCTGTACCTGGGCGTGAGTGATGGCGGCGCGCTCAGCCCCCGGGAGACCGCGCTGCTCGGCTGGGGCACCACCGCCGGGATCGTCGTCCAGGCGCTCGCCCTGCTGCCTTCCCTGCGCGCCGCCCGGTTCCGCTTCCGGCCCCGTTTCGACTGGCGCGGCAGCGGACTGACCGCGCCGCTGAGGTCAGCGGGCTGGCTGGTGCTTCTGGTGCTCACCAATCAGGGCGCGTACTGGGTCACCACCCGGCTCGCCACGGCGGCGGGCACACGGGCGGGTGACGGAGGTGCCGGGTTCGCCGCGTACACCAACGCCTACCTGCTGTGGATGGTCCCGCACGGCATCGTCACCGTCTCGCTGGTCACCGCCCTGATGCCGCGTATGAGCGGCGCGGCGGCGGAGGGCGACACGGGCGGGGTGCGGCGGGACGTCTCGTACGCGCTGCGGGGCAGCGCGGCCGCCGTCGTCCCCGCCGCGTGCGCGCTGCTGGCGCTGGCGGGGCCGCTGATGGCCGCCGTCTTCCAGTACGGCAGGACCGACGCGGACGACATCGCGCGCATGGCGGCCATCCTGATGGCGTTCGCGCCCGGGCTGGTGGCCTTCTCCGGACAGTACGTGCTGACGCGCGGTTTCTACGCGCTGCGCGACACACGGACGCCGTTCTTGCTGAACCTGCTGACCGCCGGGCTGAACGCGGGCCTGTCGGTGGCGGCGTACCAGCTGCTGCCGGCGCGGTGGGCGGTGACCGGCATGGCCGGGGCGTACTCGGTGGCGCTGTGGGCCGGCTGGGCGGCCACCGCGTATGTGCTGCGGCGGCGGCTGCCCTCGGTCGGCGGGCGCGGCGGCGGGGCGCCGGCGGCCCTGGTGCGGCTGATGGTGGCGGCCGTACCGGCGGCGGGTCTCGGCCATCTGGTGGCGCGGTGGGCGGCCGGGGGCGGGCCGTTCGTGGCCGCGGTGGCCGGCGCGGTGGTGATCGCGGCGGTGTTCGCGCTGCTGGCGCGGCCACTGCGGCTCGCGGAGGTGGAAGCGCTGGTACGGCGCGCGGTGCGCCGCTGAGGGCGCACCGCGCGGTGGTCACTGGTCGGAGTAGCTGAAGTCTCCCACCGTCCAGGCGCTCACGTCCTTGATGGCGATCCGGTACATCCCGCCCGTCTCGGGGATGCCCACCGGTCCCTGAAGGATCCTGGCGACGTGGAAGTGCAGATGGGTCGGCGCCCCGTCCGGCCGGGAACCGGCGCCGCCGGGCGGCGCGAAGGTACCGGCGAACGGACCGAGCCGATCCGAGTCCCTCAGGACCTCGGCCACCCGCTGCCGCCACACCGTCTCGGGCGCCAGCCGGCCCGTGATGACGGCCCCGTGGACCACGACGGTGAGGGACATCTGAGTGGTTTGCTCCGACTCCACCGTGGCGGCGATGTCAACGAGCAGTTCATCAGGGTTCGACATGGGCGTTGATTCTAGAACCCGGGGCGCTCCTGTGGACCGAGGAGGTCGTCACCGCGCCCCGCCGCCCAGCATTGCCGCCGCCGTCTGCATCGGGGTGAGGACGGCCACGGGCGTGGCCGCGGGATCGTGGCAGGTGAAGCCGAGCCGGGAAAGCGCCCTGGTCACCTCGTGCGAGGTGAAGTCGCGGCGGTCCTGCTTGGTGATCAATTCCCCGACCTGCTTGACGGGGTAGGTCCGGCGTCCGATGGTCACGGAGGGACCCGAGACGGGTTCGGGGCGGACGCCCTTCATCGCCGCCTGCACGTCGCTCTTGAACAGGTCGAAGGGGAAGTGGGCGATGACGCAGCGCATGGGGCCTCGGCAGCGGTGGAAGGGACGGTCAGGAAGTGAGGGCCAGGACGCCCAGGGTGTAGCCGTGCTCGTCGACCACGGGCGAGACGTCCAGGGTCCGCACCCGCATGGCCGCCTCCGCGTCGTTCAGATGCGCGGCGGAGCAGGTGAACGGACCTCGGTCGAGCGGGATGTCACGCAGCCGGGTGCGGTCGCTGTACCAGGAGCCGCCCCGGTGGGCGGCGAGCTGCGCCCGGGTCACCAGGCCCGAGCAGCGGCCCGCCTCGTCCTGGAGGAGAAGGTGATCGACGCGGGCGCTGATGAGTACGGACAGGGCCACGTCGACCGTCATGTGGTCGTCGACCTGCGGTCCGGGCGCGTTCATGGCGTCACGGGCGGTCAGTCCCGTGCCGCGTGCTTCTCGGAGCCGTGTCTGAACCGGCGTCAATGCTGCTCCTCTTCGGTTGTTCGACCGTCGACCGTTCGGCCGCCGACCCTTCGACCGTCGACCGTTCGGCCGTGGGCCGTCGACCGTTCGGCCGCCGACGGTTCGACCTGGCATGCGCGACGAGCGGAACGGCGACTACGCGGCGGTGCCGGAGGGGGCGGTGCGGCCACCCCAGCGGGAGGGGCGGCGGCGCCGGCCGCGCGTGGAGGCGCCGGAGCCCCTGGGCCGCTCGGTGGCGGGAGCGGTGATGGTGACGGGTACGCCCGAGGGTGCCTGAGCGCCGGTGATGCGGTTCAGTTCGGCCTCGCCGGAGCGGACCCGGGTCACCCGGGCGGTGATGCCGGCGTCGGCCATGAGGCGCTCCATGCCGCGGCGCTGGGCGGGGAGCACCAGGGTGACGACGGTGCCGGACTCGCCGGCGCGGGCGGTGCGGCCGCCGCGGTGCAGGTAGTCCTTGTGGTCGGTGGGCGGGTCGACGTTGACGACGAGGTCGAGGTCGTCGACGTGGATGCCACGGGCGGCGACGTTGGTCGCCACCAGGACCGTGACGTGCCCGCTCTTGAACCGGTCGAGGGTGCGGGTGCGCTGGGGCTGGGACTTGCCGCCGTGCAGGGCGGAGGCGCGAACGCCGACGGCCAGGAGGTCCTTGGTGAGCCGGTCCACCGCGTGCTTGGTGTCCAGGAACATGATCACCCGCCCGTCGCGGGCGGCGATCTCCGTGGTGGTGGCGTGCTTGTCGGCGCCGTGCACGTGGAGCACGTGGTGCTCCATCGTGGTGACCGCCCCCGCGGAGGGGTCGACGGAGTGGACGACCGGATCGGTCAGGTACCGGCGGACCAGGGTGTCCACGTTCCGGTCGAGGGTGGCGGAGAAGAGCATGCGCTGTCCGCCGGGCCGCACCTGGTCGAGCAGGTGGGTCACCTGCGGCATGAAGCCCATGTCGGTCATCTGGTCCGCTTCGTCCAGGACCGTGATGGCGACCTGGTCCAGCCGGCAGTCACCCCGGTCGACGAGGTCCTTGAGCCGGCCGGGTGTCGCCACGACGACCTCGCTCCCGCCGCGCAGGGCGCCGGCCTGGCGGCCGATCGACATTCCGCCGACCACCGTGGCCATCCGCAGGTGCAGCGACCGGGCGTAGGGGGTGAGCGCGTCGGTGACCTGCTGGGCCAGTTCCCGGGTGGGTACGAGGACCAGGGCGAGCGGCTGGCGCGGCTCGGCCCGCTTCCCGGCGGTGCGGGCCAGCATCGCGAGGCCGAAGGCGAGGGTCTTGCCGGAGCCCGTGCGCCCGCGGCCCAGCACGTCCCGGCCGGCCAGCGAGTTCGGCAGGGTCGCTCCCTGGATGGGGAACGGCACGGTCATGCCTTCGGAGTGGAGCGCGGCCAGCAGCCGCGGAGGCAGGCCGAGCTCGGTGAAGGTCTCGACGGGGGGCAGCGGCGCGGTGCCGCCGACCGGCAGGGCGAATTCGCCGTGCAGCGGGGCGGGACGGCGTGCGTGGCCGCCACCGCCGGCTCGGCGGTTGCCGGGCGACCGGACCGCGGCGCCTCGGCGGGAGCGGTAGGAGCTGTCGTTCGTGCGAGCAGTGCGGTTCATGCGGAACCTTCCTCGATGCGGAACGTATCGAGGAATTCCTCCCGGCAGCCGGACGGCCGCATGAGGATTCGCAAGAACGGTCCGAGAAAAAGACGAAAAAAAATCCGGGCCGCCAGGTGCGGCCGGTTCGTCTTGGCCCGTCGTCTCTCCGACGGGCGGAAAAAGTGACGAGCCGGGGCCCGCACCCATGGTGCGGGCCCCGGCTGCGTCGTTACGCGTCAGCGTCAGGCGGGAACGATGTTCTCGGCCTGCGGGCCCTTCTGGCCCTGCGTGACGTCGAAGTTCACCTTCTGGCCTTCCTGAAGCTCGCGGAAGCCGGAGGAGGCGATGTTCGAGTAGTGGGCGAACACGTCAGCGCCGCCGCCGTCCTGCTCGATGAAGCCGAAGCCCTTTTCCGCGTTGAACCACTTCACGGTGCCAGATGCCATATTGAATCTCCCTTTGGGGCAGTGCCCGGAGTCCGCACCTTGCGAACCCGGAGTCGCTGGGATGATTTCCCCTCCGGAAAACACCGGAAATGAACTGTTGAAAGTCTCTGGGAACCACAACTGCAACTGACAACACCGTAGCACGGGATCAGCGGGCAGGTGCGATGCGTTTTTCTGCCCGGCTCGGCGGGGCGGAAAAATCTGACCGCTCATTTTCTGTATTTCTGCAACGGCGACAAGAGATATTCGATCCCGGTCGCTCTGCTCAGGAGCCCTCGTCCGTGGCGGCGGTACCGGCGCGGCGGCGCATCTCCTCGTTGAGGCGCAGGGCCTCCTCGAGCTGGTCCTCGAGGATGACGATGCGGCAGGCGGCCTCGACCGGGGTGCCCTGGTCGACGAGCTCACGAGCACGGGCGGCGAGGCGCAGCTGGTAGCGCGAGTAACGGCGGTGCCCGCCCTCCGAGCGCAGCGGGGTGATGAGCCGGGCCTCGCCGATGGCGCGGAGGAACGCGGGCGTGGTGCCCAGCAGGGCGGCGGCCCGCCCCATGGTGTAGGCGGGGTAGTCGTCGTCGTCGAGGCTGTCGACGACGGTGGGCTTCTCAGAGGGCATAGCACCTTCGTTTCGGGGACGCGTCGAGGGGCCCGGGTGTACTCCACACCCGGGCCCCGAGGGGTTACAACACCATCTGGCGGTCCGCTCGTGGGACCGGCTCTCTGTATTCCGCAACGGCGCCCGGGAGGGCGGGGATGCGGGATCCTGAATACGCGACCGTGGACCACCTGCCGTTCGGGGTCTGCGGTACCCGGGCGCCGTGCGTGCCCGGGCGATCCTGGACGGTGTCGTCTCCTTGTCTCTCCGGGACGGGCCTTCGCTCTGGACGAAGGTCCGCGGCCAACGTGTACGGCAGAAACCCTACGTGCCACGCCAACGGAAATCTACCTTCGCCGGAAGAGATTCCTGGAGTCACGGAAGGGTGGTCGCGTCGGCGGTCAGTGCGCCGCGCGGAGCTCCGCCAGTACCGCGTCCGTGAACGGCGGCCACGCCTCGATCGCCCACGGCCCGAAGGGCCGGTCGGTCAGGGCGACGCAGGCCGCCCGGGCGTCCGGGTCGATCCACAGGAAGGTGCCCGACTGGCCGAAGTGGCCGAACGTGCGGGGGGACGAGGAGCTGCCCGTCCAGTGCGGGGCCTTGCCGTCACGGATCTCGAAGCCGAGCCCCCAGTCGTTCGGCCGCTGGTGCCCGTAACCGGGCAGGATGCCGGTCAGCCCCGGGTGGACGACCGACATGGCCTCCAGCACCGTGCGCGGGTCCAGCAGCCGCGGCGCCTGCACCTCGGCGGCGAACCGCACCAGGTCGTCCACCGTCGAGACGGCGTCCTTCGCGGGCGAACCGTCCAGCAACGTGTCCTTCATGCCCAGCGGCTCCAGCACCGCCTGGCGCAGGTACTCCGCGAACGGGATGCCGGTGACCTTCGCGATGTGGTCGCCCAGCACCTCGAACCCGGTGTTGGAGTAGATCCGGCGCGTGCCCGGTGCCGCCATGACCCGGTGCTCGTCGAAGGCCAGCCCCGAGGTGTGGGCCAGCAGGTGCCGCACCGTGGACCCCTCGGGCCCGGCCGGCTCGTCGAGCTCGACCGCCCCCTCCTCGTACGCCACGAGCACGGCGTACGCGGCGAGCGGCTTGGTCACCGACGCCAGCGGGAACTGCCGGCCCGTGGGGCCGTGCGCCCCCACGACGGTGCCGTCCGCCCGCACCACGGCCGTCGCCGCCGTCTCCACCGGCCAGTTCTCGATCATCGCCACGCTTCGCATGCGTACGAGCGTATCGCCGGGACCGGCCGGAATCCCTCCGGGTCCGGGCTTGCTTGGAGTGCACTCCAAGGTCCTAGCGTGGAGGCCATGACGGTGATCGAGAGCACTCCCGTACGGACCGAGCGCCCCGAGATCTGTATTTCCGCGCCGCCTCCGCACCCGCGCCCCGACGGGCAGGACCGCTACACGATCAGCGAGGTGTCGGCCTGGACCGGGCTCACCGCACACACACTGCGCTGGTACGAGCGGATCGGGCTGATGCCGCACATCGACCGGTCCCACACCGGCCAGCGCCGCTTCACCAACCGGGACCTGGACTGGCTCGTCTTCGTCGGCAAGCTGCGGCTGACCGGGATGCCCGTGGCGGACATGGTGCGCTACGCGGAGCTGGTGCGTGAGGGCGAGCACACCTTCGAGGAGCGGCAGGAGCTGCTGGAGTCCACGCGGCGGGACGTACGGGCCCGGATCGCGGAGCTCCAGGACACGCTCGCCGTACTCGACTACAAGATCGACTTCTATGCGGGTGCCCGGCGGGCCCCGGAGAGGACCACATGAGCAGCATCGAGAAGATCGCGACGGTACGCCTCGGCACGGACGGGCCGGAGGTCGGAGTCCAGGGCTTCGGCGCCATGGGCATCAGCGAGTTCTACGGCGACACCGACGAGGCCGCCGCCCGCGACACCCTGGACGCCGCGCTGGAGGCGGGCGTCACGCTGATCGACACCGCCGACATCTACGGGCGCGGCGCCAACGAGGAGTTCCTCGCGCCGTTCGTCGCCCGGCACCGTGACGAGATCACCCTGGCGACGAAGTTCGCCATCGAGCGCACCGACGACCCGCACTACCGGGGCATCCGCAACGACCCCGCGTACATCAGGTCCGCCGTCGAGGGCAGCCTCCGCCGCCTCGGCGTCGATGTCATCGACCTCTACTACATGCACCGCCGCGACCCGGCCGTGCCGCTCGCCGAGTCCGTCGGCGCGATGGCGGAGCTGGTCGAGGAGGGCAAGGTCAAGCACCTGGGGCTGAGCGAGGTGACCGGCCCCGAGCTGCGCGAGGCGCACGCCGTGTATCCGATCGCGGCCCTCCAGTCGGAGTGGTCGCTGTTCTCCCGGGACGTCGAGCGCAGCGCGGTGGGCGCGGCGGCCGAGCTGGGCGTGGCGTTCGTGCCGTACTCCCCGCTCGGGCGCGGATTCCTCACCGGGGCGTTCGCCGACGCGACGAAGGACCTGGCGAGGAACGACTTCCGGAAGAACCAGCCGCGCTTCTCCGGTGAGAACGCCCGGCGGAACGCCGATCTGCTGAAGCCCGTCCGTGAGATCGCGGAGGCGCACGGGGCGACGCCCGCGCAGATCGCGCTCGCCTGGGTCCAGCAGCGGGCGGAGGTGCACGGCCTGACCGTCGTGCCCATCCCCGGCACCCGCAAGCGCGCCCGCCTGCTGGAGAACGCGGAGGCTACCCGCATCAGGTTCACCGCCGACGAGCTGGCGGAGCTGGAGCCGATCGCCGCCCAGGTGGCCGGCGACCGGTACCCGGACATGTCGTTCACCTCGGCCGGCCGGGAGGGCTGACCCCTCAGCCGAGCGCATACACCGCGAAGCCCGCCGCCAGCAGCCCCGCTGCCGAGCGGCGGGCGGCGGACGCGTGCGCCCACGGGGTCTCGAAGCCGCGCGCGTACCGCCCGATCAGCAGCAGCAGCACGGCGAACAGCGGCATCCACCCCAGTCGCGCCAGGACCCAGCCGAGGGTGTCGGGCGCGGTCGTCAGTCCCGGCACCCGGCCGAGGAGCGACGCGGGAACGGCCGCGGCCAGCATCGCCGTCTGGTGCCAGCACAGGATCGTCATCGCCGACAGGTTGATGACGACGACCGGCGCCCACAGCGCGGGGCGCCGCAGCAGCCTGCCCAGCCGGTCGCGCAGCAGGATCGCCGCGCCGCTCTGCGCGGCGGCGAGCGCGAGGACGAGCAGCGACGGCGGGTGGGAATTGGTCCGCGCCTCCCCGGGGACGCCGACCATCGAGGTGGGGTAGTGGAAGGTGAACAGGAGGGCCGCGAAGAGGGCCGCGCCGCCGAGGAGCAGGGTCCACGCCTGCCTGGAGCGGATGCGCTTCTCGCCCCAGGAGACGCCCAGTTGGTACGCGAAGAGCCAGCCGGGAAGGATGTTCAGCATGCTCAGCCAGGACGGTACGGCCTCGGCGTACGGGCCGTACCGCAGGAAGTCGACCACGGCGACCGACACCAGGAGCGGGGCGGCCGACCAGGCGCCGAGCCGGCGGGCGGCGCGTACGCAGCACGGGATGAGGGCGGTGACGACCGTGTAGACCCCGACGAACCACAGCGGCTGGACGACGAGCGTCGATCCGGTGCGCAGGGTGTCGTCCGGGACGCCCAGGGCGTACAGGACCGGGATCAGGACGGCCCAGACGGCGGTGACACCGAGGACGGGACGGCCCAGCCGGGCGATCCGCCCCCTGAGCCACGCGCCCGTGGAGCCGTCGCGCTTGTTGTACGACAGGACGGACGCGTACCCGCCGACCAGGAAGAAGATCCCCAGCATCTGCAGCACCCAGCTGACGGGTGCGAAGAACCCGAAGGCGGTGAGCGGGCTGGCGTTGTGGATCGCCCCGTCGCCGTCGAGCGTGAAACCGCCGAGGAGCCAGTGGCCGGTGGGGACGGCGAGCAGCGCGAGGGCGCGCAGCCCGTCGATGGCGCGGTCGCGGTGGGCGGGCGTCCGGGCTTCGATCTTCTGGGCGAGGGCCTTCATCGGGCGTCTCCCTGGGCGATGGCGGCGAAGGTACGGAGCGACTCGGTGCCCGGCGCGAAGTAGCCGGTGTGGCCCTGGGCGTCGGCGGCGGGCACCGCTCGGGCGCCGAACTCGGGGGAGGCCGGGTCGGTGCCGTGTCCGAGGCCGGCGAACTGGACGTTCGGCACTTTGGAGATCCAGTCGGACGGGTCCTTGGCGGCCCACACGCGGGCGCCGGTGTCCAGGTCGGCGACGGTGTCGGCGCGCATGCCGGGCGAGCCGAGGACGACCAGGTCCCGGGCCTTCAGGCGGGGCGCGGCCAGGCCGCAGACGACGGAGCCGTAGCTGTGGCAGAAGACCGCGGGCGCGGGGGCGCCGGTGGCGGCGAGCCCGTCGGTGAACCGGGTCAGCCGCGCGGCACCGGCCTCGGCGAGATCCCCGGTGGCGGCGTCGAGGCCCACCCCGACGGGGGTGGTGTAGCCGGCCCAGGCGACGACGGCGGTGTCCGGTGCGGCGGCCCGCAGTTGCTTCGCCATTCCGGCGGGGGTGCCGTACGGGTCGGTGGGACGGTCGTACGTCCCGGCGTCGATGTCCGATCCGGGCACGACGACGGAGACGTGGCGGCTGCGCGTCAGGTCCCCGTACACCTCGGCGACCTGGCCCCGGCCGCGTGGGTCGAACGCGAGGATCCGCCGCCCGTGCCCGGCGAGGTGTGCGAACCGGGCGTCACGGCGCAGGGCGGTCGCGTTCGCCTCGTAGCGGAGGGCGACCGGGGCGCCGTCGAGGTTGCCCACGACGGTGGGGTGCCGGTGCGCGAGGCTCCGCTGCTGGGCCGTGGTGAGCGTACGGAAGAAGGTGGCGATGTCGCGGGGCGCCGCGCTCACCGGGTCGGGCAGGGCGCGCCCGAGGAAGGTGTCGCCCAGCCAGGCCTCGCTGCCCGGCGGTGGGCCGGTCACGGGCCGATGACCGCTCCCGGAGGCCCACCCGGCGGTTCCGGCGACGACGACGGTCGTGAGCGCGAGGGCGACGAGGGTCCGGTACCGGCGGCTCTTCCTCTTCTTTCCCTTCTCCCCCTTCGTCCCCTTCTTCCTCTTCCTTACGTCGCTCCCGCCCCGCGTGCCGTCGCTCGCCCCGTGGCTCTCCTCGTGGCTCGGTCCGTCGCTCTTCCAGCGGCGCATGACGCCCCCCTCTTCGTCCCTCGTCCTGTGCGGCGAGAGGAAGGTAAGAGCGCGGTCTCCGGGCGGACGTCACCCCGCGGAGCCAAGTGCCGGGTCATACCGGAGTAGGGGGTGGGCGAGACGCGGGCGCTACGCGTCGCCCGGGGTCACCAGGCCCGACTCGTACGCGAAGATCACCGCCTGCGCCCGGTCGCGCAGGTCCAGCTTCGACAGGACCCGGCCGATGTGGGTCTTCACCGTCTGCTCGGCGAGGACGAGGTGGCCGGCGATCTCCTGGTTCGACAGCCCTCGGGCGACCAGCTCCAGGACCTCCGTCTCACGGGGCGTCAGACCGTTCAGGCGCAGCGAGCGGTCACGGCGCGGGGCCGGGCGGGAGGCGGCGAAGTCGGCGATCAGACGGCGCGTCACGGACGGAGCCAGCAGCGCCTCGCCGGCCGCCACCACCCGTACCGCGGAGATCAGGTCGGCCGGCGGGGCGTCCTTCAGCAAGAACCCGGACGCGCCGGCGCGAAGCGCCTCGTACACGTAGTCGTCCACGTCGAAGGTGGTGAGCATCAGGACCTTCGGGCGGTGGACGACCCCGGGAGGCGGTGACAGGATCTCCCGCGCCGCCGCCAGCCCGTCCATCTCCGGCATCCGGACGTCCATGAGGACCACGTCGGGGTGCGTGGAACGAGCCACGGCGACCCCCGCACGGCCGTCCGGCGCCTCACCCACCACGTCGATGTCCGGCTGCGCCGACAGCAGGGCGGCGAACCCCGCGCGCACCATGGCCTGGTCGTCGACGATGATCACGCGGATGGTCACGCGGGTTCCTTCGTGCCGAGGGCGAGGGGCAGGCAGGCGGCGACCCGGAAACCGCCCTCCGGCAGCGGCCCGGTGTCGAGGGTGCCGCCGGTCAACCGTACGCGCTCCCGCATGCCGACGAGCCCGTGCCCCGTGCCCGACGTCTCCAGCGGCGAACCCGCCTCGCCGGAGGGCCCGTTGACGACAAGAACCGTCAGCCGGTCGCCGTCCGACGACACGGAGACCCGCGTCGGCGCGCCCGGCGCGTGCCGCACCACGTTCGCGAGCGCCTCCTGCACGATCCGGTACGCGGACAGGTCCACCGCCGGCGGTACGGGACCCAGTCCGGCCTGCATCGACAGCTCGGCCGGCACCCCCGCCCGTACCGTCGCCTCCACCAGCTGCTGCACCCGCTCCAGGCCCGGCTGCGGCGCCCGTTCGCCCTCCGTGCCCTCGCTGCGCAGCACCGCCAGCAGCCGCCGCATCTCGGTGAGCGACTCGCGGGCGGACGCGGCGATCGTCGAGAACTCCTCGCGCGCCGCCTCCGGCAGCCCCTCGATCCGGTACGGCGCGGAATCCGCCTGCACCGTGATCACCGACATGTGGTGGGCCACCACGTCGTGCAACTCGCGGGCGATCCGCGCCCGTTCCTCCAGCAGCGTGCGCCGGGCACGCTCGGCCTCGCTGATCGTCTCCTGCTCGACCAGCCGCCGCTGCGCGTCCCCGCGTTCCCGCAGGGTCGCGGTGAGCAGGAGCACGGCTCCGCTCAGGATGAACAGCAGCAGGTGGATGCCGTCGCTGCGGGTCTGCGAGAGCAGCTCGAAGAGGAAACCCGCCCCGCCCGTCACCAGCCATACGCCCAGCAGCGTCCGGCGCGGCTCGCGCAGCCCCAGGGCCACCATCAGCGCCAGGTACCCCACCACGATCATCGGCGTCCACGGCCAGGGCCGGCCGGCCACACCGTCCGCGCCCAGCAGGAACAGCGCGCCCAGCACATCGGCGGTCATGATGATCCACCACGCCTGGAGCGGGCGGGCCACGGCGAGCAGCAGCGGCGCGGTCTGCGCGGTCGCCAGGGCCCCGGCGATCGCGCCGTTCACGCCGTAGTCGTTGGCGAGCACGGTCACGGTGACCGGCAGCAGCGAGGCGACGAACGCGAACGCGACGGCGTACGGAAGCCGGCGCAGCCACGGCGACACCGCCTGCGCGAGCAGCGGCTCACCCGGCCCGGTGGGCGTGGCGATGACGAGCCCCAGCGCGCGCGCCGAGGTACGCAGCCGGGAGAGCGGGGGGAGGGTCGGCATGATCCCGCAGCCTAGGCACCCGCCGGACACCCCGGCGTCATACCTGGGTGTCGGCTCGGGTCTCGTACCGCGGTATGACACCACCAAGGATCCGGCCGAGCCGCCCGGTGTCGTGCGGCGGGGATCCGTGCGGCGCCCCGGGGCCCGGCGCCGCCCTGGGCGCGCGGCCCGGGAGAGCGCGACCGCCCGCGCTGCCCGCGCCCCGCGCTGCCCGCGCCCCGGGGCCTACGGGCCGGCGAGCCCTACCGCCTGGCGGGCCGCCACGCGGCTCGGCGTTCCGCGTCCTACAGTTCCGCGAGCAGCTGGGCCTTCTTCGCGGCGAACTCCTCGTCCGTCACCAGGCCCGCCTGGTACAGCTCGCCCAGGTGACGTATCCGTTCGGCGATGACCGCCGGGTCCCGGCCGGCCGTCACCGCGGCCGGAACCGGTACGGGCGCCGCGCCCGCGTCACGTACCGCCGCCAGGACCGCGGCGGCGAACGGCAGTGATTCGTGCACCGGCCCGTAGCCGAGCCCGAAGACGACCGCCGCCGGGTCCTGGTCGGCCTGCGCCGGCTGGGTGTCGCCCGCGTGGCCGCGGCGCAGCAGCCGCAGGTAACCGTCGAAGACGTCGGGCGAGCGCCATTCGACGCCGCTCAGCTCCCGCACGGAGAAGGTCTGGTCGCCCGCCTTCCACTTGGCGGACGACGCGCCGGTCCAGAACCAGCGGAACGCCACCTGGCCGCCGTCGAAGGACGCCTTGCCGTCGTACGCCTTGAACTGCAGCGGCGCCTCGGGCGCGGCGACCAGGAACCGTTCGGCCGGTTCCGTCGCGTCCGGTCCGAGCTGCGCCCGCAGCTCGTCGGCGTAGTACTCGGCGAGGGTCTCCCGCTCGGCGGGCAGCACCAGCCGGTAGGGGTCGCAGGCGTCCTTGAGCTGACCCGCGGCCGCCTCCATCAGCGGATCGGCGCCCGCTCTCGGCACCGCGTGCAGCACCACCGTGCCGCGTCTGCCCGGGGAGAGGGTCACCGATGCCAGCGCTTCGTGCGGGATGCGTCGCTCGCGCAGCGCCTGGTAGAGCTTCGGTGCGCGGATCCCCCGTTCGAAGCGGATGAGCACGGCTTCGGGTTCGAACTCCCAGGTGGCATGAATTCCGGCCAGCACATCACCCATGCGCCTCATCGTATGCGGCGTGCGCCCGCGCGTCGCCCCCCGGAGACTTACGGCTTCGGCGGCGCTCCACGCGTCTCTACGCGCGTCAGAGCACGTCCGCGCCGGAGATTCCACGGCGGCAGGCGTCCTGGTCGCCCGCGCAGCGGACGGTGCGGTACGAGCCGACACCTATCTCGGCGAAGTTGCGGAGGCTCTCGGTGTCCGGTTCGAAATACCCGGCGTGCCCGACCGCGCCCGCCGCCGACAGCACCCGCGCCCCGAACTCCGGGGCCACGGGATCGGCGCCGTGGCCGAGGCCGCCGACGTCCAGGTACGGCACGTCGGCGATCCAGTCGTCGGCGTCGCGCATGGCCCACACCCGGGCGCGGGTGCCGAGCCCGGCGGCGTTCTCGGCCCGCATCCCGGGGCTTCCGGCCACCGCGACGTCGGCCACGCGCGCGGGCAGCCGGTGGGCGGCGACGCCGCACACCACCGAGCCGTAGCTGTGGCAGAACAGCGCCACCCGGGAGTCGCCGGGCAGCGCGGTGGTGAGGGAGACCAACCGGGCCGCCCCGTTCTCGGCGAGCCTCCCGATGGCCGCGTCCATGCCGACGCCGACGGGCGCCGTGTAGTCGGCCCAGGCGATGACGGCGGTACGGGCGGTAGGCGCGGCGGCGCGTTCGGCGGCGTACAGGGATTCGGCCATCCCGACGGGCGCCGTGTACTTGCGGGCGGTCTTCTGGAACGTCAGCAGGTTGGTGTCGACACCCGGGACGACCACCGAGACGTGCTGCGCCCGGTCGAGGTCGCCGAAGACCTCGGCGACGCGGCCCTTGCCGGACGGGTCGAAGGCCAGGATCTGCCGGTCCTTGCGCATCAGGGAGGCGAACCGGTGCGTGCGGCGGACGGCCTCGTTGTGGCCGTCGGGCGACAGCCGCTTGTCCTCCAGCCGCGCGCGCTCGGCGTCGTGCGCGGCGCGCAGGGCGAGCCGGTTGGCGCGGTAGCGCAGGGTGACGGGCGCGCCGTCGAGGTTTCCGACGACGAAAGGGTGCTCCGCGGCGAGCCGGTGACGCTGACGTTCGGTCAGGGACCGGAAGAACGCGGCCAGTACGGTCGGCGGCGACGTGGGATCGGGAAGGTCCCGCGTACCTATCCGGCCGTCCCGCCACGCGGCGAGCGCGGCCTCGCGCGGCTCCCCCGGCCCGGGTTGATGACGTATCGCCGTCCAGCCGGTCGTCATGAGGAGGACGAAGACCACGGCGAGGGCGAGGAGGGCGCGCCACACCTGGAGCCTGGAGGAGGAGTCGAAGGAAGTCACTGCGGGACACCCTAGGAGACCTCCGAGGGGCCTCGCGACGAGGGTGATGTACCTCACGCGTAAGAGTGGCTGATCGGGGTAGCGCGATTACTCCCCGTACGCGCCGGGCGCCGCACAACGGCGTGCTCCCGAGGGCCGTTGGCATGCTGCGCCCGCCATGGGGTCACTCACCATGGGGTCGCTTTCGGGCGGGCGCGCCTTCCCGGCTCGGGGCGTCGCGCCAGTGGGTGGCGAGCGCCGGGCCCAAATGGTCCAGGTAGGCCTCGGTGAGCGCGCGGATCGCCTCGAGGGACGGGTCCTCCCCGCGGCCCCACAGCTGGCCGGTGATCCGCATGACGCCGCTGAACGCGGCGACGGCCACGCGCGGGCGCGGATCGGCGTCCACGTCCAGACCCTCGCGGTCGGCGATCAGCCGCGCGATGTTCTCCTCCATCTCGATGGAGCGCCTCAGGTGTACGGCGAGGAGAGCGGGCGTCGACTCGATCACCTGGAAGGTGCGGAGGTACAGCTCGATCGGGACGACCTCCATGATCGCCTCGCCGATGGTGTCCCAGGCCGAGAGGACGGCGTTGCGCAGTGCCTCCAGCGGCGCCTCGTGGGCGGGGCGGGCGCGCAGGGCGGTGACGAAATGCCGCTCGACCATCTGCTGGACGGCGAACGCGACCTCTTCCTTGCTGGTGAAGTAGCGGAAGAAGGTGCGCTGCGACACGTCGACGGCGTCGACGATCTCGTCGACCGTCGTCCGCTCGTACCCCTGGGTGGTGAAGAGCTCCAGTGCGGCGCGCAGCAGGGCGTCGCGGGTGCGCTGCTTCTTCCGCTCGCGCAGCCCGGAGGGCGCCGGTGTCCCGGGGGTGGTCGGCTGCTCTGCCGTCACTTCATGGTCCTCTTTCTGCCATTTCCGGCTGCTCAGGCTACCTGTGAGCGACGCGACAGTGACCGGCGTATGAAATGCTTTGTCAATTGTCAGTGGCTGACATTAGCCTCGCGGTATGACTAGTCAGACCACCATCGAAAAGTCGCCACAGGGCCAGGATCCCGTGTCGGCACCGGCCAAGGGTCTGCGCGGCCACCCCTGGCTGACGCTGTTCGCCGTGGCGGTCGGCGTGATGATGGTCGCGCTCGACGGCACGATCGTCGCGATCGCCAACCCCGCGATCCAGCGGGACCTCGGCGCGTCACTGGCCGACGTCCAGTGGATCACCAACGGCTACCTGCTCGCCCTGGCCGTCGCGCTGATCACCGCCGGCAAGCTCGGTGACCGCTTCGGCCACCGCCAGACGTTCCTCATCGGCATCGCCGGCTTCGCCGCCGCGTCCGCCGCGATCGGCATGTCCGACTCGATCACCCTGGTGATCGCCTTCCGAGTGCTCCAGGGCCTGTTCGGCGCGCTGCTCATGCCGGCCGCACTCGGCCTGCTGCGCGCCACCTTCCCCGCCGAGAAGCTGAACATGGCGATCGGCATCTGGGGCATGGTCATCGGCGCGTCCACGGCCGGCGGGCCCATCCTCGGCGGCGTACTCGTGGAGCACGTCAGCTGGCAGTCGGTGTTCTTCATCAACGTGCCGGTCGGTGTCCTCGCGCTCGTCATGGGCCTCGTGATCCTCAAGGACCACCGCGCGCAGAACGCGCCGCGCTCGTTCGACGTGCTCGGCATCGTGCTGCTGTCCGCCGCGATGGGGTCCCTGATCTGGGGCATCATCAAGGCCGGCGAGAGCTGGGGCTGGGGCAGCGTCAACACATGGGGCTTCCTGGGCGGCGCGCTGGTCCTGTTCGCGGTGTTCGCGATCTGGGAGACGAAGGTCCGGGAACCGCTCATCCCGCTCGGCATGTTCCGCTCCGTACCGCTGTCGGCCGGCACCGTCCTGATGGTGCTCATGGCCTTCGCCTTCATGGGCGGCCTCTTCTTCGTCACCTTCTATCTTCAGGGCGTCAAGGGCCTCAGCCCGGTCGACAGCGGCCTTCACCTGCTGCCGCTGACGGCCATGATGATCGTCTCCTCGCCGCTGGCGGGCGCGCTCATCACCAGGTTCGGGCCGCGCGTCCCGCTGGTGGGCGGCATGGTCTGCACGGCGATCGCCATGTTCGGCATGATCAGCCTCACCGAGGGAACCGGCACGCTCGCGATGTCCCTCTGGTTCGCCCTGCTGGGCCTGGGCCTCGCGCCCGTCATGGTGGGCGCCACGGAGGTCATCGTCGGCAACGCGCCGTTGGAGCTCTCCGGCGTGGCCGGTGGCCTCCAGCAGGCCGCGATGCAGGTCGGCGGCGCTCTCGGTACGGCGGTGCTGGGCGCGGTCATGTCCTCCAAGGTGAGCTCCGATTTCGCGGCCAACTGGCAGGACGCCGGGATCCCGGTCCCGGCCGACCCGCGGCTGGAGCAGGCGGCGGAGTTCGGCATGGTTCCCGCGGAACTGGCGAAGGCGCCCGGTATGACGCCGGACCTGGTGTCGAAGATCGGCGGTGTCATCCACGAGACGTTCCTCTCCGGTATGGGCCTGGCCTTCACCGTCGCGGGCGTCGTGGCGGTCGTCGCGGCGCTGGTGGCCACGCTCACCAAGCGCGGCGAGAACGCGGAAGCGGGCGCGGGCGGCGCCCACATCTGACTGCCGCCTCCGCGTGACTGCCGCCTCCGCGTGACTGTCACCTCCGCGTGGCCGTCGCCTGGCCGTCCCCACCGCCTGACCGGAGTTCAGAGGGCCCCGCAGCTGGCGCTGCGGGGCCCTCGGCGCTGCGCGGTGTCACCCGTCCGGGTGGATCACCCGAGGAACCCTTCCCCAGGGCAGTCACACAGCGTCACGATTGGCGTGCGTGATCGTCACGCCGTACATACGGGGGTTCTCATGCGTTCCACGACCGTTCTAACCGGCGCCACCACCACTCTCCTCGCCGGCGCCCTCGCCGCCACCGTGCTCGGGGGCGCCGTTCCCGTGGCCGCGGCGCCGCCCCGCCTCGGGCCTTGTGACACCGGGCAGTTGTGCCTGTGGGCCAAGGAGGGGTTCAGAGGCGCCCGGCACACCCACGAGCTGACCGACCTCGACATCGAGTCGTGCGTTCCGCTCCCGGCCGGAACGACCGCGGCCGCCCTCGCCAACCGCACCGGACGACCCGTCACCACGTACCAGTCCGCCGAGTGCGCCGAGACCGGCGAGTTCGAGACCTATCCGGGCGGCGGCACATGGGTTCCCCAATCGCCTTATCAGGTACGGGCCTTCAAGGTGTGGGAGACCTGAGGCAGGGCACCCGGGGGCCATGGACAGTTTCGGGTACACCTCGCGTTCGCGCAGGAGCCCCCGCTCACGCGGCCGGATGTGGTCGCGGACCGGGCCGGATCGCGCGACGTTCGGGATCGTCGGGCTGGTCTGCGCGGTCGCCGGATTCTTCGTACTGGGCATCGTCCTGGGTCCGGTGGCGATCGTCTGCGGCTGGCTCGGCATGGGCCGACGCTGGGCGAGTGATCACATCCCGGCGCTGGTCGCGTTCGTTCTCGGGGCGATCGACACCGTCCTGGCCCTCGTCTGGCTGGCCGGTACCGGCACCCCGGGCAACGGCACGTTCTAGGCACTCGCGTGCCACCGGGGCCGGGGCCGGGCCAGTTCCCGCGCCCCCGGCGCCCCACCCGTGACTGGCCGCACCGGACCGCTGCGTGCCGCACCGGGCCCGCCTGTCGGGCCCGTCGGCCGCGCCCTAAGGGGCGCTCTCCGTGGTGGTCTGCGTGGGAACAGCCGGCGGCGCAGGCAGGGCCGGGGCGCTGCCCGCCAGCCGGCCGACCTCCGCCCGAAGCTCCCGGACCTCCTGAGTCAGTGCCTCCAGGAGCGCGCTCTGGCGGCGTTCCTCCGCGTCGTCCCGCTCGAAGCGGGAGATGAACCACGCCGCGATGTTCGCCGTCACCACACCCAGCAGCGCGATACCGGACAGCATCAGGCCCACGGCCAGCAGCCGCCCGAGTCCGGTGGTCGGGGCGTGGTCCCCGTACCCCACGGTGGTCATCGTCGTGAACGACCACCACACCGCGTCACCCAGCGTCTTGATGTTCCCGTCCGGGGCGTCGCGCTCCACGTGCAGCACCGCGAGCGAGCCGAACATCAGCAGCCCGGCGACCGACCCCACCACATACGTCGTGAGCGTGATCTGCGACGCCATCCGTGCCCGTCGGCCCACCAGCAGCAGCGTGGAGACGAGCCGCAGCAGCCGCAGTGGCTGGACCAGTGGCAGCAGCACCGCCACCAGATCCAGCGGATGGCTGCGGACGAAGTGCCACCGCGACGGGGCGAGCACCAGCCGCACCGTGTAGTCGAGGGCGAACGCGCCCCACACCACCCACTCCACGACCGTGCACAGCGAGTGCACCCAACGCTCGGCGTCGGGCGCGACTATCGGCACCGCGTACGCGACACCGAAAACCAGGGCGAGCGCCAGGAGCGGCGTCTGGGTGCGTGCTTCCCAGCGTTCCTTCATGCCGGGAATGGTAGGCGGGGCGCACGGGGACGAAATCCCCGCACGCCCCGCACGCCCCACCGGTGAAGCCGCGCCGCCGGGCGGGCAACGCCTAGGCGTCGCCTCCCGCGGCGCCCGGGTCGGCCGCCGACACGTCCAGCAGCTGGTAGCGGTCCACGGCCTGCTTCAGCACCGAGCGGTCCACCTTGCCCTCCCGGGCCAGCTCCGTCAGCACCGCCAGCACGATCGACTGCGCGTCGATGTGGAAGTAGCGCCGCGCCGCACCACGCGTGTCCGCGAAACCGAAGCCGTCCGCACCCAGGGAGGTGTACGTCCCCGGCACCCAGCGTGAGATCTGGTCCGGAACCGACCGCATCCAGTCGGAGACGGCCACGAACGGACCCTCCGCACCCGAGAGCTTCCGCGTCACATACGGAACCTGCTGCTCCTCCTCCGGGTGGAGCAGGTTGTGCTCGTCCACCGCCACGGCGTCGCGGCGCAGCTCGTTCCAGGAGGTGGCCGACCACACGTCGGCGCGTACGTTCCACTCGTCGGCGAGGATCCGCTGCGCCTCCACCGCCCACGGGACGGCCACACCGGACGCCATGATCTGCGCGGGGATCGCCCCCGCCTGGCCGGCGCTGAAGCGGTACAGGCCCTTGAGGATGCCGTCCACGTCGACGTCCGCGGGCTCGGCCGGGTGCTGGATCGGCTCGTTGTAGACGGTGAGGTAGTAGAAGACGTCCTCGGCGTTCTCGCCGTACATCCGGCGCAGACCGTCCTTGACGATGTGCGCGATCTCAAAGCCGAAGGCCGGGTCGTACGCGACACAGGCCGGGTTCGTCGAGGCGAGCAGCTGCGAGTGGCCGTCCGCGTGCTGGAGGCCCTCACCGGTCAGCGTCGTACGGCCGGCGGTCGCACCCAGCACGAAACCACGCGACAGCTGGTCGGCCATCTGCCAGAACTGGTCGCCGGTCCGCTGGAAACCGAACATCGAGTAGAAGACGTACACCGGGATCAGCGGCTCGCCGTGCGTCGCGTACGCCGAACCGGCCGCGATCAGGGACGCCGTGCAGCCCGCCTCCGAGATGCCGTCGTGCAGCATCTGCCCGGTCGGCGACTCCTTGTACGCGAGCAGCAGCTCACGGTCCACGGCCTCGTACTGCTGGCCCAGCGGGTTGTAGATCTTGGCGCTCGGGAAGAACGAGTCCATACCGAACGTGCGGTACTCGTCCGGCGCGATCAGCACGAACCGCTTGCCGATCTCCTTGTCCCGCATCAGGTCCTTCAGCAGCCGCACGAACGCCATCGTCGTGGCGATCGACTGCTGTCCCGAACCCTTCTTGACCGCCGCGTACGTCTTGTCGTCCGGCAGCGCGAGGGGCTTCGCCCGCACGACCCGGGTCGGGACGTACCCGCCCAGCGCCTTGCGGCGGTCGTGCATGTACTGGATCTCCTCCGAGTCGCGGCCCGGGTGGTAGTACGGCGGCACGCCGTCCTCGAGCTGCTTGTCGGAGATCGGCAGGTGCAGGCGGTCGCGGAAGCGCTTCAGGTCGTCGACCGTCAGCTTCTTCATCTGGTGCGTCGCGTTGCGGCCCTCGAAGTTGGGGCCGAGCGTCCAGCCCTTGACCGTCTGCGCGAGGATCACGGTCGGCTGGCCCTGGTGCTCGACCGCCGCCTTGTACGCCGCGAAGATCTTCTTGTGGTCGTGACCGCCGCGTCCCAGGTGCAGGATCTGGTCGTCGGTCATGTTCTCGACCATGGCCCGCAGCCGGTGGTCGTCACCGAAGAAGTGCTCACGGATGTACGCGCCGGTCTCCGTCGCGTACGTCTGGAACTGACCGTCGGGCGTGGTGTTCAGCTTGTTGACCAGGATGCCGTCGCGGTCCTGGGCCAGCAGCGGGTCCCAGGAGCGGTCCCAGACCAGCTTGATCACGTTCCAGCCGGCGCCGCGGAACTGCGACTCCAGCTCCTGGATGATCTTGCCGTTGCCGCGCACCGGCCCGTCGAGCCGCTGCAGGTTGCAGTTGACGACGAAGGTCAGGTTGTCGAGGCCCTCCCGGGCCGCGATCGACAGCTGGCCGAGCGACTCCGGCTCGTCCATCTCGCCGTCGCCGAGGAACGCCCACACGTGCGACTTGGAGGTGTCGGCGATGCCGCGCGCCTCCATGTAGCGGTTCATGCGCGCTTGGTAGATCGCACCGATCGGGCCGAGGCCCATGGAGACGGTCGGGAACTCCCAGAAGTCCGGCATCAGCCGCGGGTGCGGATAGGACGACAGCCCGTTCGGGAACTTCGACTTCTCCTGCCGGAAGCCGTCGAGCTGTGCCTCGGTCAGCCGGTCCAGCATGAACGCGCGTGCGTAGACGCCGGGGGACGCGTGGCCCTGGAAGAAGATCTGGTCGCCGCCGTCGCCCTCGTCCTTGCCACGGAAGAAGTGGTTGAAGCCCACGTCGTACAGGGACGCGGAGGAGGCGAACGTGGCGATGTGGCCGCCGACACCGATACCGGGGCGCTGCGCGCGCGACACCATCACGGCCGCGTTCCAGCGCGTGGCGTTCAGTACCTTGCGCTCGATCTCCTCGTTGCCGGGGAAGAACGGCTCGTCCCTGGTGGCGATGGTGTTGACGTAGTCCGTGCTGCGCATCTCGGGCACGGCCACGCGCTTCTCGCGGGCCCGCTCGATCAGGCGGAGCATCAGGTAGCGGGCCCGCTCGCGGCCGCGCTCGTCCACGGCGGCGTCGAGGGAGTCGAGCCATTCCTGGGTCTCTTCGGGATCGAAATCCGGGACCTGGCTGGGAAGGCCGCCAATGATGATCGGGTTGCGATCGGATCCGGAAGCCACGCTGTTCCTTCTGTTCGGTGGAGCCTACGGGGAGGGGAGTGTCAGCAGTGCGGTCGCGCCGCCACCATCGTGTACCCCGAGGCCGTAAACGTCATCTTTACCGAGGGGTAACCCCCACGGGTCGCCGTATCCGGGCCCGGGTCACCGGAAGACGCTGGTCAAATCGCAACCTTACGCCCAACCCGACCATGTGTTCCGATCGGCCGTTCGTCCACCACGGGCGCACGGAAGGAGTAGAAGCGAATAAAGTGGGTCAAGAGCCGTGGTGTGTATCACGGGCGCGGGCGGGAAGCTGCCTGGAGTTGCGGCGAGACGGCCCCAAAAGTCACCGTTTCGACGGTCTCGATCGCCGGGTACTTGCGCGATCCGCCCCGCACGTGTGGACTACGCCCAATGCCACGCGTACGCGCGCGGCCGAAGCACTTCCCAAAAAACGATCAGGAGGCAAGCCGTGAGCGCGACCGCGGACCACGCGGAGGAGCGGACCAACCCGGCGGCAAAGCTGGGGTTCGAGCCCGGACAGGTGGTCCAGGAGATCGGCTACGACGACGACGTCGAGCAGGAGCTCCGTGAGGCAATTGAGGCCGTCATCGGCCAGGAGCTCTTTGACGAGGACTACGACGACGTCGCCGACGTCGTGCTGCTGTGGTTCCGCGATGACGACGGCGACCTCACGGACGCGCTGGTGGACGCCATCGGTCTGGTCGACGAGGGCGGGGAGATCTTGCTCCTGACGCCCAAGACCGGCCGTGACGGTTACATCGAGCCCAGCGACATCAACGAGGCCGCCCAGACCGCCGGCCTCTCGCAGACCCGGAGCATCAACGCGGGCAAGGACTGGACCGGCAGCCGCCTGGTCACGCCGAAGGCGGCCAAGACCGGCAAGCGCTGAGTCCGTTCCCCCGCCGGCCCAAGGCCACCAGGGCCCCCGCGACATCCGTCGGCGGGGGCCCTTTGCGTAGGGTGGGACCCCACGAGACCCCAGGGGAACCCAGCGAAGGGAATGCTTGCTGTCATGGCGATCGACACGATCGAGACGACCGCGCCTGTCCAGGTCGGCACCAAGGCCCCGGACTTCGAGCTGAAGGACAACCACGGACGTACCGTGTCGCTCGCGGACTTCCGCGGTGAGAAGAACGTCGTGCTCCTCTTCTACCCCTTCGCCTTCACCGGTGTCTGCACGGGCGAGCTGTGCGCGCTCCGCGACGAGCTGCCGAAGTTCGTCAACGACGACACCCAGCTCCTCGCCGTCTCCAACGACTCGATCCACACGCTGCGCGTCTTCGCCGAGCAGGAGGCCCTGGAGTACCCGCTGCTGTCGGACTTCTGGCCGCACGGCGAGGTCTCGCGCGCGTACGGCGTCTTCGACGAGGAGAAGGGCTGCGCGGTGCGCGGCACCTTCATCATCGACAAGGAAGGCGTCGTCCGCTGGACGGTCGTCAACGGCCTGCCGGACGCCCGCGACCTGAACGAGTACGTCGCGGCGCTCGACACCCTCTGAATCTTCGGCGCAAGTGCCTGCTCATGACGGGAACCGGTCACTAGGATCCAGTCGTTGATCCGATGCCAACGCACGATGGGGGCGCTGCCCCTGAAAACCAATGGAGGGACTCGTGGGAGTCAGCCTCAGCAAGGGCGGCAACGTCTCGCTGACCAAGGAGGCCCCGGGCCTGACGGCAGTCACCGTCGGTCTGGGCTGGGACGTCCGCACCACCACCGGAACGGACTTCGACCTCGACGCCAGCGCCATTCTGGTCAACGCCGAGGGCAAGGTCCGCAACGACCAGGACTTCGTGTTCTTCAACAACCTGAAGAGCGCGGACGGCTCGGTCGAGCACACCGGCGACAACCTCACCGGTGAGGGCGAGGGCGACGACGAGCAGGTCAAGGTCGACCTCGCCAACGTCCCGGCCGACGTCGCCAAGATCGTTTTCCCGGTGTCGATCTACGACGCCGAGACCCGCCAGCAGTCCTTCGGCCAGGTCCGCAACGCGTTCATCCGCGTCGTGAACCAGGCCGGCGGCGCGGAGATCGCCCGCTACGACCTGAGCGAGGACGCCTCGACGGAGACGGCCATGGTCTTCGGCGAGCTGTACCGCAACGGCGCGGAGTGGAAGTTCCGCGCGGTGGGCCGTGGCCGCATGGAGCAGCAGGTTCTCGCGGAAGCGTCCGCCGATGAGCTGGACGCCGGAGGGGAGCCCGTCCCTGGTGCCCGTCGGTACCGCCATCGCCGGGAACCCGAGCACGGGGACCGCCTGCATGGGCCACTGGGCGGCGAGGAGTTCGCGTACGCGGCTGTCGCCGGCCAGGTCCGCGTCCTGTTCGAACGGGGGTTCCGCCGACACGGGCGTCAGCAGGATCCGCTCGTCACCCAGGTACTGCTGGAGCCGGGTGATGAGGGTGCCGCGCCGCGCGTAGCCCTTGATGTAGGCGTCCAGCGTGGGGCGCTCGCCCCAGGTCTCGGCGGCGGCCGCGAAGGAGGAGGCGAGCGAGAGCCGTACGGTGTCGTCACCGAACCGTTCGATCTCCGGCATCATCGTGCGCAGCTCCTCGTAGAGCAGCAGCGACCACAGCCGGGCCGCCTCGGCCAGCAGCGGCAGTTCCACCTCTTCGACCTCGTAGCCCGCTTCGGTCAGCCATGCGGCGGCGCTGTCGATGGCCGCTTCCACCGCGGGGTGGGGCTTGGCCAGTCCGACGTCTCGGACGACGGCGACCTTCACCGGGCGGGGCTCCCCGAGCGGCGGGCGCGCGGGAAGGCCGACCGGGTCGAGCAGGTCGGGTGTCACCATGGCGTCGAGCGCCAGGCGGACGTCGTCGACGGTCCAGCCCAGCGGTCCGTGCACCGCCATGGTCTGGAAGGACATCGGGGCGTCGAACTCCCCTCCCCCGGCAGGCTCCGTGGCGGAGACGAGACCCACCGTGGGCCGCAGGCCGACCGCTCCGCAGCAGTAGGCCGGGAACCTGATGGAACCGCCGATGTCATTGCCCTGGGCGATCGGCACCATCCCGGACGCGACCGCGGCGGCCGCGCCGCCCGATGAGCCTCCCGGGGTGTGGGCGGTGCTCCACGGGTTGAGCGTCCTGCCGTGCAGGTCGTTGCCGGTGAACCAGCGCACGGCGAAGGCGGGGCTGTTGCTGCGGCCCATGAGGTTGGCGCCCGCGCGGCGCAGTGCGGCGACGCATGCGGCGTCGTCGGTGGCGACGGCGTCGGCCCAGGCCGGGATGCCGTGCGAGCTGGCGTACCCCCGCTGCGAGGTGTTGATCTTCGTGGAGACCGGGACGCCGTGCAGCGGCCCTGCGGGCTTGCCGGCGGCGAGCGTGGCGTCGGCCGCCGCGGCCTGCGCGAGTGCCTCTTCGGGGCGTACGTCCACGAGGGCGTTGAGGGCCGGGTTGGTTGCGTCGATCCGGCGCAGGAACGCCTCGGCCACCTCGGTCGCGGTGAAGGCCTTGTCGCGGATGCCTGCTGCCAGTTCGGCGGCCGAGTGGTCCCACAGTGGCTTCTCGCCCGGGGTGTCGGTCATCGTTGTCTCCTGATGCGTGAGGGGTCGGAGTGGCGGAGTGGGCGAAGCGGGCCGAGTCGGCCGTGGGTCACTTCTCGGTGCCGCCGAGGTGGGCGGCCCAGGGCATCCCCATATAGGCGAAGGACGTGGGCGCGCCGCTGATGCGCTTGTTCATGAACATCCGTTCGTGGGTGGTGGCGAGGTAGATCACCGGGACGGTGGGGGTGAAGAGTGCCTGTGCTTCGGTGTAGGCCTTGGCCGCGGCGTCCGGGTCCGAGGTCGTGCGGGCCTGCTGGAGCAGCCGGGTGACCTCGGGATTGTCGTAGCCGGTCCAGTTGAACAGTCCGCGGGGGGTCACCATTTCGGACACGTAGGCCGCCGGGTCGGGCGCGGCGACGTACCCGAAGGTGAGGACCAGGTCGATGCCCTGCCGGACGGAGGGGTCGTAGAACAGGGAGGACATCTCGGTGGGCTGGAGCTGCCGTATCCGTATCCCCACTCCGAGCTTCTTGGCGGCGGCCTGGAGGAACGTCAGGATCTGCAGGCCCTTCTGGTCGCCCGCGGGGATCGCCGCCACCAGGGGCTGCGACACGGGGCCCACCTGGTCCATCAGCTTCCCTGCCCGCTCCAGGTCCGGCTTCGGTGCGTCGGGCAGCGCCTTGTAGGCGGCGTCGAACCGGTCGGCGGCCCGGTCGCCGCTCCAGGTGAGTGGCGGGACGAGCGACTTGAGGGTGGTGGCGTCGCCGCCGAACACGTTCGTGATGAGTGCGTCCCTGTCCAGGGCGAGCGACAGGGCGTCCAGCAGCCGGCGGTCCGCGGCGGGCGACGTCGCGCTGCCGGGGACCAGCAGGACGTTCTGGGTGGACGGACCGAGGAAGGTGGTGCCGTTGCCGGCCCTGGCGAGCGCGGTGCCGCTGCTGGGTGGCAGCTCGTAGGTGCCGTCCACGTCACCGGAGAGAAGGGCGCTGGTCAGCGTGTTGCTGTTGGTGATGAATGTGAAGACCAGTTCGTCGGCCTTCGGCTTGAGCCGGGCGTCCCAGTAGCTGTCGTTGCGTTCGAGGGTGATGCTGTGGCCGGACTTCCATGAGGCCGGCTTGAACGGTCCGGTGCACATCAGTCCGCCCTTGGCGGTGCCGTAGGCCGCGCCGGCCTTCTCGGTGTAGGCCTTCTGACTGACCGCGCCGAAGGACGTCGCCAGCGCCTTGGGCAGGCTCTGGTCGTACGTCTTGGTACGCAGTGTCACCTGGTTCGGCCCGGTGACCTTGATCGACGTCACCCCGGCGAGGTAGTGCCCGTACAGCGCCTGGGTCTTCGGGTCGGTCTGCCGTTCGAGGCTGTGGACCACGTCCTGCGGTGTCATCCGGGAACCGTCCCAGAACCGCACATCCGGCCGGAGGTCGAGGACCAGGGTGCGGGTGTCGGTCCAGGTGGTCTTCCGGGCGAGGCCCGGGCTCAGGGAGAAGTCCGCGTTCATCCGCGTCAGGGTGTCGCAGAGGTTCGCTCCGACCGTCTGGGGCGAGTAGTCACCGGTCTTCGCCGGGTCCAGTGTCGTCGGCTCTCCGTACGGCAGTGCCCAGGTGACGCGGTCCACGGTGCCGGTGCCGGGCGGGGTGGTGGTGGTCAGCCGTGCGGGCCGGGGTGTGCCGTTGCCCCCGTGGGAGGTCGAGGTGGCGGTGCAGGACGTGGTGACCAGCGCACCCACGCTGATGAGCACCGTCAGCACGTGTCTTCTTGCGGCCATGGCTGATGCTCCTTGCCGAGGCGGAGGAAGGGGGGAGGAGCGCTCGCCGTCGAGGCGCGGGGGTGGCGGCAAGCCTTGATAAACGAACGTCATATAACGCTGTTGCACGTCACGCTTGCATCAGGCGGGCGAACGAGTCAAGACCCTGGCGCCGTCTTCGCGGTGATCCGGCGACGGGACCCGGACCGGGGGTGACACAACCGCCCGAGGGGGGTAGCTTCTCGCTCCGTACCGCCGCGCCGCGCATCGAGCAGCCCACCGCGCGGCCCGACCGGTGGCGACAGCACCCTCCCCCACGGCACGGCACCGCACGCCGCCGTCGCTGTCGTACGGAGCGGCACCCGCTGTGCTCGCCACCCCCCCTTGCCGGTCTGCGCGCCTCTGCGCACCGGACCGTCGCCCCCTTGGCGTACGCCACATCCCACCCACGGAAACGGAGTCACACCGTGCCTTTCACACCCGCCCTCACCTACGCCTTCGAGATCCGGGCCGAGATCGCACCGACGCTCCACATCGGCCACGGCGAGGGAGAGACCACCGAGTTCACCCCCATCGTCGGAGGCAGTGTGGAAGGGCCGCTGTTGCGCGGAAAGGTGCTGGCGGGCGGCGGCGACTGGAGCAGCACCCGGGGCGAGGTCTGCGAGCTCGACGCGCGCTACTTGATCCAGGCCGATGACGGCGCGGTGATCGACATCGTCAACCGGGGCTACTACCGGCCCAGGCCCGACAGCCCGGACCAGTACGACGGCGACCTCCAGGTCTCGGAAGCGGGCCACTACTACCGCACCTCACCGGCCTTCAGGACGGACGCGCCCGCGCACCGTTGGCTCGCCGAGACGGTGTTCGTGGGACTCGCCCGCCCCGTGGGCGACGACGTCGTCGCCATCCGCATGTACGCGGTGCGATAGGGCCCCCGCACCGCCCGCGCGGGACCGGGATCAGGACAGGGCCCGGTACGCGCGGTTGAGGGAGTCGCGGAACAGCTCGGCTCCCTCCGCGCCGAGGTCCCGGACCATGCGTTCTTCGAGCCGCCGCGCGGGTTCGGCGTACTCGGCCAGCACACCGCGGCCGGCGTCGGTGAGCAGGACGACCTTCTCGCGCCGGTTGCGGGGGTTGGGTTCACGGCGGATCAGGCCGCGGCCCTCCAGGGTGCGGACCATGTCGGCCATGGACTGGGCCGTGACGAAGGAGTCCCGGGCCAGCTGCGCGGCGGACAGCCCGTCGTGCCGCTCCAGGACGGTGAGCGCCGTGTACTGCAACGCCGTGATCCCGGCGGGCTTGAGCAGTTCTTCGAGACGTGCGCGAACCACCAGTTCGGTCCGCTTGACCAGATAGAGCAGCGAGGGGCCCCTGCTCGCCCCGCCGTCCGCCACAGGCTTCACATCCGCCCCCACGTCACGCCTCCCCGCATTGCCGGCCACTCTCCGGTGCTGCACCAGCCTAGGCCATTGACAGGAATCCTGATAATCAGCACACTCCGAACCATCAGGATTCCTGTCGATCGTCGAGTAGTGAGGTGCGCAGATGGATCTCCACGGGAAAGTCGCCGTCGTGACCGGAAGCGGACGCGGGCTGGGACTCGGTTACGCCCAGGCCCTCGCCGCCGCCGGGGCCTCGGTCGTCGTCAACGACATCGACCGCGCGGTGGTCGACGCCGCGGTCGGCACCATCACCTCCGCGGGCGGCAGGGCCACCGGTGTCGTCGCCGCGGTCGGCGGCAGCGCGGCGGCCGACCAGCTGGTGGACACGGCCGTACGCGAATTCGGACGCCTGGACGTGCTCGTCACCAACGCGGGCATCCTGCGCGACCGCGTGCTGTGGAAGATGACCGACGAGGACTTCGACGCCGTGACAGGGGTTCACCTCCGCGGCACCTTCACCTGCGCCCGGGCGGCCGCGGTGCGGATGCGCGAGCAGGGGACAGGCGGCCGTCTCATCCTCATCTCCTCCCCGGCCGGGCAGCGGGGCAACTTCGGCCAGACCAACTACGCCGCGGCCAAGGCGGGCGTGGTCGCCATGGCGCGGACCTGGGCCATGGAGCTGGCCAGGGCCGACATCACGGTCAACGCCGTCGTTCCGGTCGCGGCCACCGAGATGACCAAGACCGTCCCGGCCTTCGCGCCGGTCATCGCCGAAGCCGAGCGCACCGGCGAGCCACTGCCCGACTGGCTGCGCAGGGACGAAGGCCTGGGCACGGTCGACGACGTCGCCGGGCTGATCACCTTCCTCGCCTCCGACGCCTCCAAGGGCGTCACCGGGCAGGCCATCGGCATCGGTGGGGACCGGCTGGCGTTGTGGGCGCACCCCAAGGAGAAGGCGGTCGCCTTCGCCGACGGTGGCTGGAGCGCGGAGGCGATCGCCGCGGAGTGGTACGAAGGCGTCGGCGCCGAGCCCGAGACGTACGGCATCCCGGCTCCCCAGGCACCGGAGGCCTGACATGGGCGACCTCGCGCTCGACCTCGCGCAGCTGACCGCCATCGACGTGCACACCCATGCGGAGGTGTCCAAGGACGGTCACGGGTCCTTGAGCCCCGAACTGTTCGGCGCCTCCGAGGAGTACTTCAAGGCCCACGGACACCGGAAGCCGACCATCGACGAGATGGCCTCCCACTACCGCGAACGCCGCATGGCCGCCGTGGTGTTCACCGTGGACGCCGAGCACGCCACCGGGCATCCGCGCATATCCAACGAGGAGATCGCCGAAAGCTGCGCCGCCCACGCCGACGTGCTCATCCCCTTCGCGAGCGTCGACCCCCACAAGGGCCGGGCGGGCGTGCGGGAAGCCCGGCGTCTGGTGGAGGAGTACGGAGTGCGCGGCTTCAAGTTCCACCCCAGCATCCAGGCGTTCTCCCCCGACGACCGACTCGCCTATCCGCTGTACGAGGCGATCGAGGAACTCGGCGTCCCGGCCCTGTTCCACACCGGGCAGACCGGCATCGGCGCGGGCGTCCCCGGGGGCGGCGGCATCCGGCTGAAGTACTCCGACCCCATGCTCGTGGACGACGTCGCCGTGGACTTCCCCGAGCTGCGGATCATCCTGGCCCATCCGTCCTTCCCCTGGCAGGACGAGGCGCTGGCGGTCGCCACCCACAAGCCGTTCGTGTACATCGACCTGTCCGGCTGGTCGCCGAAGTACTTCCCGCCGCAGCTGGTGCGGTACGCCAACACCCTGCTCAAGGACAAGGTCCTCTTCGGCTCCGACTACCCGGTCATCACCCCCGACCGGTGGCTCGCCGATTTCGAGAAGCTGGACATCAGGCCGGAGGTCCGGCCGAGGATCCTCAAGGACAACGCCGCCCGCCTGCTCGGCCTGCTCAAGGACTGAAGGGAGGCGCCGTGTTGAACCAGGGCATCGGCTCCTGGCCGGCCCGCCGGGCCCGCAAGACCCCGAACCGGATCGCCGTCGTCCACGAGGACCGTTCGTCGACCTACCACGACCTGCACCAGCGAGTGCTCCGGCTGGCCCACGCCCTGCGTGCCCTGGGTGCGGGCCGGGGCGACCGGATCGCCTACCTGGGCCCCAATCACCCGGCATTCCTGGAAACACTGTTCGCGGCCGGTGCGCTGGGAGCGGTGTTCGTACCGCTCAACACCCGCCTTGCGGCGCCGGAGTTGGCGTACAACCTGTCCGACTCGGGAAGCACCGTGCTCGTACGCTCCGGAATCGGCCGAGGTCGCCGGCGCGGCCGCCGCGGAAGCGGGCGTACGCCACCGCGTCACCCTGGGCGCGCCCGCGGCCGGTGTCCTCCACTACGAGGAACTGCTCGCGGGCGGCGGAACCGGGCCGCTGGACGAGACCGTCACCCCCGACGACCCATGCCTGATCATGTACACCTCCGGCACCACGGGGCGCCCCAAGGGCGCCGTCCTCTCCCACGCCAACATCATCTGGAACAGCGTCAACGTCCTCGTGGACACCGACCTCGCCGGTGACGAGGTCACCCTGGTCGCCGCCCCGCTGTTCCACACGGCCGGGCTGAACATGACCTGCCTGCCGACACTCCTCAAGGGCGGCCGCGTGGTGCTCCTCGGCGCCTTCGACCCCGCCCGCGTCCTGGAACTCGTCGAGAGCCGGCGCGTGACGTACATGTTCGGCGTTCCCACCATGTACGACGCCATGGCCGCGAGCTCCCGCTGGGCGGACACCGACCTGTCCAGCCTGCGCACGCTCAACTGCGGCGGCGCGCCCGTCCCGGCCCGCACCATCGCCGCCTACCTCGACCGCGGTCTGGCCTTCAGTCAGGGCTACGGCATGACCGAGGCCTCCCCGGGGGTCCTCTACCTGGACCGGGAACAGGCCTCCGCCAAGGCCGGCTCGGCGGGCGTACCGCACTTCTTCACCGACACCCGCGTGGTGCTGCCCGACGGCCGTGACGCCGCACCGGGCGAGCGCGGCGAGATCCTCGTCAGCGGCCCCAACGTCATGTCCGGATACTGGGGCCGGCCCGAGGACACGGCGGCCGCCTTCACCGACGGCGGCTGGCTGCGCACGGGCGACGTCGCGAGGACGGACGCGGACGGGTACGCCTACATCGTCGACCGGGTGAAGGACATGTTCGTCTCGGGCGGGGAGAACGTCTACCCGGCCGAGGTCGAGGACGCGATCCTGAGCCACCCCGCCGTCGACGAGTGCGCGGTCATCGGCGTGGCCGACGAGGTCTGGGGCGAGGTCGGCCGCGCGGTGGTCGTCCTCAGGCCCACGGCCGACGCCACCGTCGCCACCGACGCGCAGGACGTCCTGAACCATCTGCACGGCAGGCTGGCCAAGTACAAGATCCCGAAGTCGGTCGTCTTCGCCGACGCCCTTCCCCGTACGGCCACCGGAAAGATCGTCAAACCCGCCGTGCGCGCCACCTACGCCGGTCGCCCGGCGGCCCCGGACCACTCCTAGGTTCCCGGAACTCTCCCACCCCCTAAGGAACTCCCATGCCCACAACAGCCCACGGCCTCGACGAACTGGCCTCCCTGAGCGGGACCGACCTCGGCCGCACCGCATGGCGGGAGATCACCCAGGACCGGGTGAACACCTTCGCCGATGCCACCGATGACCACCAGTGGATCCACACGGACCCGGAGAAGGCCAAGGAGGGCCCCTTCGGCGCCCCCATCGCCCACGGCTACCTGACCCTGTCCCTGATCATCCCCCTCTTCAACGAGCTGCTGGAGATCACCGGCATCTCCATGAGCGTCAACTACGGCCTGGACAAGGTCCGCTTCCCCAGCCCGGTGCCGGTCGGCTCCAAGGTCCGGCTGCACGCGGCGGTCGGGCCGGTGGAGGAGGTCAAGGGCAACGGCGTACAGATGCCACTGACCTTCACGGTGGAGGTCGAGGGCAGCGAGAAGCCCGCCTGCGTGGCCCAGGCGGTGTACCGCCACTACGCCTGACCGTCCGGCCGTCGGACCGCCTTACGGCCCTGCCGCCTTGCTGCCCTACGGCACTACCGGCCCACCGGCCTTACCGCCGTGCCGGAAACGCACGGACGGCGGCGGGCTGTCGCGGAGGGGCACGGCTGGCCGTCCGGCTGAAGGGGGCGCCGCCGACCGCGGGTGTCGGTCGCCCGGGTGCGCGTGCGCCTCGGTCTTCACGACCACGAGCCGCCCGGGCGTCCGGGCTCATGACCCCTGTCTACGACGACGCTCCCCGCTCCGCGGCCCGGCGGCCGACCAGTCCGACTCCGCTCCCAACCTGCTCGGAACAGATCAGGCTGCGCCGTCGACCGAACATCTCCGGCCTTCTGCGATCACGCGTTAATGTCCCGGCCCACCGAGGCGTCCATGGGTGACGGCGCAATCCGCGCCGCGCTCTCTTACGGAAGATCGGGAGCCCTTGCATGACGTCGTCCCTGGAGTGGGTCGGATTGGTCACGGCCGCGTTGAGCGCGGTGCACGCGCTGGGCGCCGTGCGGCGTCGGCCCTGGAGGCGGCTGACTCGGCGGACACCGGGCGCGGGCAACGGAGTGGAGCAGGAGCTTTGCGGGTGCCTGGTGCCATGGGTGGTGCGGTTCGAGGCGGCCGACGGAAGCGTACTGACCGTATGGACGGTGCGACCGGCCCCAGGAGGGTGTCGCGAGGAGACCGCCCTGTGGTGAACGACGTACCGTCCGGCGAAACACTTCGGTTGCGGGGGGACGTGGGGCAGCGACTGCTGGAGATCTATCCGGCGTACATCGAGCGAGCGCCGTACGCCCTGCGCCGGAACTTCGGCATGTCACTGGTCCAGGGCCAGGACGTGGCGCAGGAGGCGTTTCTCCGGGTGACCCGCGCGTGTCTGACCGGGCGGGCCGTACCGGGCAAGCACCTGATGGCCTACCTGCTGGGCGCGGCGTACAACCTGGCCGTCAGCACGTTCCGCCGGGAGCGGACGGTGCTGGTGGCGGACACCGTACTGGCCCGGTTGCAGGAGCGGCGGTTGCCGCCGCCGGCCATGGACCTGCGTGTGCTGCACGAGTTGGTCGTGCCCGCCATCGAGGAGATGGTGCCCGGGTCGCGGAAGCGGATCGTCGAACTGCAGGCCCGGGGGCTGGAGGACAAGGAGATCGCGGAAGTGCTCGACATATCCCTGGAGAACCTCAGGGTCCAGCGGCACAACGCGATCGTGGAGCTGCGGCGCAGGCTCCGACGGCATTGCCGCCCACAGCGGCGGAAGGACACGGCGGTGCACGGAAAGGGAATCAGGTGAGTGATGTGAGCAGGTACGACGGTCCCCGGGGCGACTGCTCGGAGCCGCCGGTTCCGGCCGGGCTCACCGAACTGCTGCAGGAGCTGGAAGGGCCGGAGGACTTCTGGGACCGGCCGCACGACGTGGGCGGCCCCGCCTCGGAGGATGCCGCCGAGGCGGAGCGGTCCCTGGCGAACTCCCTCTACCGGCTGGGGACCAAAGCCCTGCGCCGCGACGAGCTGGCCACCGCGGCGGACTGGCTGGGGCAGGCCGCCGAGCGGGGTCATCCCGGAGCGCTGTTCCGTCTGGCGGTCGTCGTCCACCGCCGGTTCGGGGACGAGGGCCGGGACGATGCCGCGTTCCTCGTCGCGGAAGCGGCGCGGCACGGTCACGGTGATGCCAGGGCGATGCTGTGCGGCACCGCGGCAGGGGCGGCGGAGGCGGAGAACCCGGCCCAGGACCCGGAGTTCGTGGGCGAGGTCCGTACCGTCCTCGGCCTGCCGCACACCGCGTCCTCGCTGAGCGAACGCCCGGCCGTGCCGCCGCCGTGCGGTGCCCGCCCTCGGGCAGGCGGGGCCGAGGCGGGGGCCGGTTCCGGTGCGCCTCGGGTGCGGGACGGCGCGCATGCCCCGGCCGGTGGGCTGTGGGTTCCCGGCCGCCCCGGGAGCAGTCGGCTGTGGACCCCGGCCCCCCTGCGTCCCGCGTCCCTGACCGGCCTCGCCCAGCACGTGCCGTCCGCGCGGGAGTCGGCTCAGCGATGGCAGCAGGCCATGCGGGTGCTGGACGTGCTCCATGCCATCGGCGGCGCGGAGGGACCGATGAGCGCCGTACAGATCGGGCGCGACACGGGCCTGGACGCGTCCGCGCTGGAACACCTGCTGGCCTGGCTGATGGAGCAGGGCCTGGTGGCCGCCCCGGAGCCCGGTACGTTCACCGCGGGTCCGCTCCTTCGCGCATGGGCGGACCAGGAGGGCACCGCACGCGAGAACGCCCTGCGGGAGGTCCTCTCCGAGCTCCGGGACAGGGTGGGTGCGGCGGTGTACGTGAGCCGCTACACCGACGGGGAGGTGCGGATCACCCAGTACGCGGCCGGCCCCGGCACCCCGGCGGTGCACGAGTGGGTCGACTTCCGCGAGGCGGCGCACGCCAGCGCCGTCGGCAAGAGCCTGCTGGCGCAGCTCGATTTCGCGGGGCGTATGGACCACCTCCACCGGCGCCGCCCGGTGCCTCTGACACCGCGCACCATCACCGACCATCGCCACCTGTTCCAGGCTCTCGACCACCACGGTCCGCACGCGGCCCAGTTCGACCTGCTCGAGTACTCCAACGACGAGGTGTGCGTCGCCTTCCCGCTCACCGTCGCCGGTCGGGCGGGATGTGTGGCGCTGTCGCTGCCCGTCGCGCAGCAGCACCGGCTGCTCGAAGCGGCCGACGCCCTGAGCAACCGCTCGGCGAGCCTCCTGGCGACCCTGTTGCTCGCGCAGGATCCGCCGCAGGACGAGTGCGGCGCGGGCGGGGCCGCCGAGGGTGCGGAGGCGTTCGTCCCCACGGGGGCGCCGCCCGCCGCGGAGTAACCGGTGCCGCTTCCGATGCATGCGGGCGGGGCGAGAGGGGCACGCGATCGGCATGGCCGGTGACACGGACGACGACATGCGGATCCGCCGCCCCGGGGCGAGCGGGCACCGGGCGGTGCCGCACACGGCCGACGTGCGCGTCGAGGCCTGGGGCGCCAACCGCGAGCAGTGCCTGGTCGAGGCGGTGCTCGGGATGGTCGAGTGCTTCGCGGACCTTACGGGGGCCCGGGCGACCGCCATGCGGCAGGTACAGATGGCCGAGGGCAGTGACGACGACCTGCTGGCCGCGCTGCTGGACGAGGTGGTCTTCCGGCTGGAGGTGCACGGCGACGTGCCGGTGGACGTCGAGGTGGAGACGGTGGACGGCGGGCTGGACGTCCGGATGGCGGTGACGGACGTGAGCTCGGTGCCCATCATCGGCGCCGTGCCGAAGGCCGTTTCCTGGCACGAGCTTCATCTGGCCCCGGACGCCTACGGGTGGTCGTGCTCGGTGACGGTCGACGTCTGAGGCCCGTACGGTCGTCGGCGTCCGAGGCCCGGGCCTAGCCCTTGACCACGCCGAGCGGGACCAGGCGGGCCACCTTCCGGCACAGGCCCGCACCCTCGCTCGCCTCCACGACCGCGGTGACGTCCTTGTACGCCTCCGGGGTCTCCTCCGCCAGGCCGCGCCACGACACCGGCCGCACGGCGATGCCGTCCGCCTCCAGCCGCGCCCGAAGCTGCTTGCCGCCGATGGTCCGGGCGGCCTGGTGGCGGCTCATGACGCGGCCCGCGCCGTGGCAGGTGGAGTGGAAGGCGTCGCCGCCGGGGACGCCGGTGAGGACGTACGAGGCGGTCCCCATGGTGCCGGGGATGAGTACCGGCTGGCCCACCGCGCGCAGGTCCCCGGGCAGCTCCGGGTGTCCGGGCGGGAAGGCCCGGGTGGCGCCCTTGCGGTGCACGCAGAGCCTGCGGGGCTCACCGTCCACCGGGTGGGTCTCGACCTTGGCGAGGTTGTGGGACACGTCGTACACCAGTGAAAGACGGGCGTCCGCCTCTCGGCGGAAGACCCGGCGGGCCGCCTGGGAGAGCAGCTGCCGGTTGGCGCGGCCGTAGTTGGCGGCCGCTGCCATCGCCCCCAGGTAGGCGCGGCCCTCCGGCGAGTCGACCGGGGTGCAGGCCAGTTGCCGGTCCGGCACGACGATCCCGTACCGGGCCATGGCCCTGTCCATCACCCGGACGTGGTCCGAGCAGATCTGGTGCCCGAGTCCGCGCGATCCGCAGTGAATCATCACGCACACCTGGTCGGCGGCGAGCCCGAACGCGGCGGCCACGGCCTCGTCGTAGATCTCGGCGACCTGCTGGACCTCGAGGAAGTGGTTCCCCGAGCCGAGGCTGCCGACCTGGCCGAGCCCCCGCTCGCGCGCCCGGTCGTTCACTTGGTCCGCATCCGCGTCGGCGACGGCCCCGCCGTCCTCGCAGCGCCTGAGGTCGCGTTCCTCGCCGTGGCCCTCTTCCACCGCGTACCGGGAGCCGCCCTGAAGTATCCGTTCCAGCTCAGGGCCGCCCAGCCGCCAGACCCCGCCCGGTCCGGCACCGCGTGGGATCACCCGGCCCAGGCCGTCCATGAGCGGGCGCAGCACCGGTTCCAGGGCCCGCCGGTCGCAGTCGGCGGCCAGCAGCCGCACCCCGCAGGAGATGTCGAAGCCGACGCCGCCGGGTGACACCACGCCGCCGTTGTCGATGTCCGTGGCGGCGACTCCCCCGATGGGGAATCCGTAGCCCCAGTGGATGTCGGGCATGGCGTACGAGGCGGCCACGATGCCCGGCAGCGTCGCCACGTTGACCACCTGTTCCAGGGACTTCTCCGCGTCACGCAGCAGCTCCCGGGACGCGAACACCACTCCGGGCACCCGCATGTCTCCCCGGCGGCCGATACGGAAGCGGTAGGGGCGCTCTTCCACGTACTCCATCGCAGCCTCCAGAGGCGGCGCGCGGCACCGGCACCGTCTGCCGCGTTTCCCGCACCGCCCCGGATAAACGCGCCACCCCGCCGCCACCCCGCCGCCGCCTCACCCGCCCGGCGTCGCCGCGACCCCGTCGCGATCACCTGTACGGAGGGGTCCTTGGACGTCACGGAGGCAACCGGGCGGTTCCACGTC